>NZ_JCBANN010000008.1:0-136121 GCF_059761975.1 Achromobacter sp. 46006 | reverse complement strand
TTAGCAGCTATCGAAATATCAGGGTTAACCCTAAGTTTTCGGTAACTGCCAAGCCTGAAACTATAACACAACTTTTGCAGATTATGCAACTGGCTTTTGCCTGATTTGCACCCTATCTTGCAACCCCACCACCTCGTGAATCGCTTCACTTCGCAGCAGCCCCGGATCGCCCCAGAGGTTGGTTACCGCCCAGTCGGCTTGCAACGCCATTCAGACCACCCCACCGGGTAAACCCTGATTCGCCGCCACCAGCCAAGCCCAAGACTATAGCACAATTTTTGCAGATCGTGCAACTGGCTTCTGCCTGATTTGCACCAACTTACGCAAAATTCGCCGACCGCCGGTTCGAGAGAATCATCGCTGACTCACCGCCTTGCTGCCCTGCGGCAGATCTGTCGCCGTGGCGCCAAATCCGTTGCACTTGCCTTGCCTCGCTGCCCAACAAACTGCTTGAACTGCGAAGGAGCGAGACTATAGCACAGAAATTCGGCGTGTCACGTCGGCATGACAACCATTTTGCAGAAAGATGATGTTTTCCGGGGACGCACCTCGCATTTGTCACGGAATAGTCACCGGTTCCGCGCCATCTGCTCTATATGGGGGCCGGGAACCGCTCCACCTATGACGCCCCTTCGGCCGAGCGGCGCCTGATAGCGCCCCACTCTGGGTAGGCGTCCCTGCCCGGCTCTACACATAGAGAGAAGTCTCCGTTGCCACCGACCCACCACCCATGTGTTCGGCGCCACTTCCTCGCCCTCTGCCTGACGGCACTCTATGTATATAGGGCGCCAGGGGCGGGAGGCCCGCTGCCAACCGCGACGCTCTCCTATCTCTATATATAGTAGGTGCAGGCTCCTATATGTGGAGGGTCTGATAGGGACGGGAATAGAACGATCGAAATGTACGGGGACGCATCCCGCTCCGCTACAACCTCAGTTCCGTCGTTTCCTTGATCTGCTGGAGCGCAAAGAACGAGCGCATGTCCACCACGGCGGGATGTCGCATCAAGGTGTCCATGGCGAACTTGGAGAAATGCGCCAGGTCGGCAACCTGGATGCGCAGCAGGTAGTCCATGTCGCCGGACATGGCGTAGCACTCGACAACCTCGGGCCAGAGCTGGACATCTCGGGCGAAATCGCTCATGGGCGCGTGGCTGGAACCGCTGTGCTTGTTCAGGCGGATGTTGACGTAGGCAAGCAGGCCCAGCCCGACCTTCCCGGCATCAATCAGCGCCACGTATTTCTTGATGAAACCCTTCTCTTCCAGCCGCCGCACTCGCCGCAAGCATGGACTGGGCGACAGCGAAACGCGGTCGGCCAGTTCCTGGTTACTCAAGCGGCCATCGCGTTGCAATTCGGCCAGGATCCTTATATCTGTCCTATCCAGCTCTATGTCAGACATTTTTAGCCCTATATTTTTTATCTTGGGCAATATTATTGCTCAACATCACCCCTTTCGAGACATGTTTGCAATTGTCTGCCTGCCTTTCCTTCCTACAATCTTCATCCTAGACTTGAACGACAAGTCGCCTCTACAACGACTCAAGGGAGCAGACTTATGAGCAGCGCTTTCCAACCCTGGGACAACCCGATGGGCACCGCCGGGTTCGAATTCATCGAATATGCCGCGCCGGACCCCGTCGCGCTGCGCAAGGTGTTCGAACTGCTGGGCTTCAAGGCGATCGCCAAGCATCGCCACAAGGACGTGACGCTGTACCGCCAGGGCGGCGTGAATTTCCTGATCAACGCCGAACCCGATTCCTTCGCGCAGCGCTTCGCCCGCCTGCACGGCCCGTCGATCTGTGCGATCGGCTTTCGCGTGCAGGACGCGGCCGCTGCGTACAAGCGCGCGCTGGAGCTAGGTGCGTGGGGTTTCGACTCCCACAGCGGCCCGATGGAACTGAACATCCCGGCCATCAAGGGCATCGGCGATTCGCTGATCTACCTGGTGGATCGCTGGAACGGCAAGGAAGGCCACGGCGGCATCGGCGACATCAGCATCTATGACGTCGACTTCGTGCCGGTGGACCCCCAGAACGCGCAGGCCGACCTGCACCACCGCGGCGCCGGGCTGACGCTGGTGGACCACCTGACGCACAACGTGCACAAGGGCCGCATGGCCGAGTGGTCGGAATTCTACGAGCGCCTGTTCAACTTCCGCGAAGTGCGCTACTTCGACATCGAAGGCAAGGTGACGGGCGTGAAGTCCAAGGCGATGACCTCGCCTTGCGGCAACATCCGCATTCCCATCAACGAGGAAGGCACCGAAGAGAAGGGCCAGATCCAGGAATACCTGGACCTGTACCGTGGTGAAGGCATCCAGCACATCGCCATGGCCACCGAGGATATCTACGGCACGGTCGAGGCGTTGCGCGCCAACGGCGTAGTGTTTCTGGACACGCCGGAAACCTACTACGAACTGTTGGATCGCCGCCTGCCCAACCATGGCGAGGACGTGCAACGCCTGCAGAAGAACCGCATCCTGCTGGACGGCGCCCCCGGCGGCGGCCTGTTGCTGCAGATCTTCACCGAGAACCAGATCGGCCCGATCTTTTTCGAGATCATCCAGCGCAAAGGCAACGATGGTTTCGGCGAAGGCAATTTCAAGGCGCTGTTCGAATCCATCGAACTGGACCAGATGCGCCGCGGCGTGGTGAAGGCCGTCGACTGACCGCATCCCCCGCCAGCGCCGGTACGCATGTACCCGGCGCTGGCTTTGAAACCTCGCCTGGCGCGAGGTTTTTTTTCGCCCGCCTTATTGCTTCAGGCGATCCTGGAATTGCTTGCGGAACTTGGCGACCTTGGGCGCGATCACGAACTGGCAATAGCCCTGTTCGGGATGCAGCGCGAAATAATCGCGGTGATAGTCCTCGGCCTGCCAGAAGCGGGCGGGCGCCAGCAGCTTGGTGACGATGGGCGCGTCGTAGACTTTCTGCGCCTCGACCTCGGCGATGACGGCCTCGGCCTGTTCGCGCTGGGTGTCGTTCTGCCAGAAAATGGCTGACTCGTATTGCGGGCCGACGTCATTGCCCTGCCGGCCCGGGGTGGTCGGGTCGTGGGTGGCGAAGAACACGCGCAGCAGGTCGCTGTAAGACAACTCGGCCGGGTCGAACTCGACGCGCGCCACTTCGATGTGGCCCGTATCCTTGCCGCATACCTGCTCGTAGCTGGGGTTGTCGACGTGTCCGCCGCTGTAGCCGGGCAGCACGCTTTTGACGCCGCGCAGATCGGTGAAGACCGCCTCGACGCACCAGAAACAGCCGCCGCCGAGAACGGCGACCTCATTGCCCGGGGAGGGTTGCTCTACCATTACCATTCCTTTCCTGAAACTTTCCAGAGACGATAAGACTACTTCTTCGCCGGCGCCAGCGACAGTATCCACTCGGCCAGCAGGCGGGCATCTTCCGGACTGACATGGGTTTGCGCCGGCATCGGCACCGCGCCCCAGGTGCCACGGCCTCCGCTGCGGATCTTTCCCGCCAGGTAATCCACTATGGCATCGCCCTGTCCGGCGTAGCGCTCGGCCACGCTGGCCAAAGGCGGACCGACGCGCTTTACGTCGACCTGGTGACAGGCCATGCAGGCCTTGCTCTTGGCCAGATCCAGGCCGGTGGTTTGCCCTTGCGCCGCGCCAGCGGCCAACAGGCTGGCGGCGACCGCCAACAGACTACGTATCAAATGCATCGGTTACTGCCCCACGGCTCGCGGTGCTGGCGAGCTTGCCGAACTTGGCAAGCACACCGCGTGTATAACGCGGCTCGGGCTGGACCCAGGCCTGGCGACGAGCCGCCATTTCATCGTCGCTGATGTTGAGCTGCAACAGCAGCTTGTGGGCATCGATGGTAACCGAATCGCCCTCGCGGATCAGCGCGATCGGGCCGCCCACGAAGGCCTCTGGGGCCACATGGCCCACCACCATGCCCCAGGTACCGCCGGAAAAGCGGCCATCAGTGATGAGGCCCACGGTTTCGCCCAGCCCCTGCCCCACCAGGGCCGAAGTCGGCGCCAGCATTTCGCGCATGCCGGGCCCGCCCTTGGGGCCTTCGTAGCGGATCACCACGACATCGCCATCGCGGATCTGGCGCGCCATAATGGCGGCCATGGCGTCATCCTCGGAGTCGAACACCCGCGCCGGCCCCGTGATCACCGGGTTCTTCAGGCCGGTGATCTTGGCCACGCATCCCTCGGGTGAGAGATTGCCCTTGAGGATCGCCAGATGACCCTGCGGATAGAGGGCGCGATCCAGCGGCATGATCACGTCCTGGTCCGCACGCGGGGCGTCGGGCACGTCGGCCAGCGATTGCGCCACGGTCTGTCCGGTAATGGTGACGCAATCACCGTGCAGCAGGCCGGCGTTGAGCAGCAGCTTCATGACCTGCGGGATGCCGCCGGCGCGGTGCAGGTCGGTGGCCACGTACTTGCCGGACGGCTTGAGGTCGCACAATACCGGCACGCGCTGGCGGATGCGTTCGAAGTCGTCGATGGTCCACGGCACCTCGGCGGCGTGGGCGATGGCCAGGAAATGCAGCACGGCGTTGGTCGATCCGCCAGTCGCCATGATGACGGCAACGGCGTTTTCGATGGACTCCCGCGTGATGATGTCGCGCGGGCGCAGGCCAAGCCTGACCGCCTCCACCAATACCCGGGCCGATTCGGCCGCGGAGGCGACTTTCTCGTCGTCCTCGTTGGCCATGGTGCTGGAATACGGCAGGCTCACGCCCATGGCCTCGAAGGCCGAGCTCATGGTGTTGGCGGTGTACATGCCGCCACACGATCCCGAGCCGGGAATGGCGCATTTTTCGATCTGCTTGAAATCGGCCTCCGCCATGCGGCCCATGGTGTATTCGCCGACGGCCTCGAATACCGAAACAATGGTCAGGTCCTTGCCCTGGTAGCGCCCCGGCTTGATGGTGCCGCCGTAGACGTAGATGCCCGGCACGTTCATACGCGCCAGCGCGATCATGCCGCCCGGCATGTTCTTGTCGCAGCCGCCGATGACCACCACGCCGTCCATCCATTGTCCCTGCGCAGCGGTCTCGATACAGTCGGCGATGACTTCGCGCGACACCAGGGAGTACTTCATGCCCTCGGTGCCCATGGACATGCCGTCGGAAATGGTGGGGGTGCCGAACACTTGCGGATTGGCCTTGGCGCCACGGATAGCCTCGATGGCGGCGTCGGCCAGGCGCTGCAGGCCGCTGTTGCACGGCGTGATGGTCGAATGGCCATTGGCCACCCCGATCATGGGATTGTCGAAGTCGGCTTCCTGGTACCCCAGCGCGTAATACATGGCGCGATTGGGAGCCCGGGCGACGCCGTGCGTGATATGGCGGGAACGTTCGTTGTGCGACATGGTCTGTTGTCTCCTGTCGGCCATCAGGGCGCGGATCTACCGCAGGGCTCGCCGGTTATTATCATTCAACTTCATTGTGTCGGGCGGAACATGCTGCAATATCCAAAATTCGACCCCATTGCCCTGCAGATCGGGCCTTTGTCCATCCACTGGTACGGGCTGATGTACCTGGTGGGCTTCGCCCTGGTGTACCTGCTGGGCCGCCGCCGCATCACGCGAGGCCACACCACGTCCCTGAACGTGCGCGACCTGGAAGACCTGATCTTCTACAGCGTGCTGGGCGTGGTGCTGGGCGGGCGGCTGGGTTACGTGCTGTTCTACAAGCCAGGCTATTACCTGGCGCATCCGCTGGAAGTGCTGTACCTGTGGGAAGGCGGCATGTCGTTCCACGGCGGGCTGATCGGCGTGATCGTGGTGATGCTGCTGTTCGCCCGCAAGAAGGGCCTGCCCTTCTTCGCGATCAGCGATTTCATCGCGCCGCTGATCCCCCTGGGCCTGGGCTTTGGCCGCCTGGGCAACTTCATCAACGGCGAACTGTGGGGCCGCCCGACCGACGTGCCGTGGGCGATGGTGTTCCCGAGCAGCGGCGACGGCATCCCGCGCCACCCGTCCCAGCTCTATGAGCTGGGACTGGAAGGCATCGTGCTGTTCGCGCTGATGTGGTGGTTCTCGAGCAAGCCGCGCCCCCTGGGCCAGGTGAGCGCGGTATTCCTGATGGGCTACGGAACCTTCCGTTTCCTGGTGGAATTCACCCGCGAGCCGGACAATTTCCTGGGACTGCTCGCGGGCGGGCTGAGCATGGGGCAGTGGCTGTCCCTGCCGATGGTCGCCCTGGGCGCCATCATGTTCGTGCTTACTGCAAAACGATCGTCCCGTTGACCGAGATGCTGACCGTGACGTCTCCCGCTTCCAGGGGGACGTCCGCGCTGTAGCCGGCGCCGCCGGAGGCGCCCTTGGCCATCGCGCCCATCATGCGCGGCATGGGCGTGACGCCCCCTGCGCCGCCCAATTCGAGTTTGCTCAGGCGGTAGCCCGAGAAGCCGAAGGCATTGGCCGCGGCCAGCGCGCGATCCTTGAAGGCCTGCGCGGCTTCCTTGAGCAGCTTGCGCTCTTCGGCCTCGCGCACTTCGCGCGACAGCGAGAAGCTGATGTTGGAAATGGCGGTCTTGTCGGACAATTTCGACGCCAGCGCGGCGGCTGCCGCAAAGTCTTTCGATTCCAGAATGATCTCGCCCTGGCCACGCCAGGAGGTGCCGCCCTTGCTCTTGCTGCTGCTGGTCGAATTGGGCCAGACGTTGAAGCCGCCGGTGCGTACCTCGACACCCTTGGTATCGCGCGCGCGCTTGACCGCGTCGTCCAGCATCTCGGTCAGCTTCTTGCCGGCGGTGGGCTGGTCCGCCGCTTCGGTTTCGGCCGACAGCGAGATGCGGACCGTGTCCTGCTTGACCTCGGACGAGGCGGTGGCTTGCAGGGTCAATTCCGGCGACCGGTTGGCGGTGGCCTCCGCCGCGGCGGGAGCCGGCGTCGGCGCCTGCGCGAAGGCCGGCTGCGCCAAGGAAAGGGCGGCCACGGCTGCGCATGCCGCGCCAAGTCTGGTCAGCGAAAAAATGGGGGATTTCGACATGGACGGGTCCTATGAGGGAGGACGATGGGGAGATGCCCGACGCGGACCTGCGCTCGTGGCAGGCCCGCTGGGATAGATGCCCCGCCTGTGCCGTCAAGGCCGGCATCTCGAACCCTGAGGTTCAAGGTGGTCGCGTTCCGAAGAGCGTCGGGTTCGTCTACGAGAGACAATCGCTCCAGCTCTGCACTCCCGCAACCAATATGCCATAAGACATAGGTTCAGAGAATGTATGGCCAGGTCACGGACACGGCAGGGACAAACTGAAAATCTGGATGAAAACCGCTGATGAACGTCAGAGCAGCTTTTCTTGCCCTGAGAGGGCGTCGTCGAGGACTGCGTTCATGTCCTCGATTCTACGCTTGAAGTCGCCGACCGCCAAACCACCCAGCGGACCATCGGGCGCCTTCATGGCGAGCAGCTCGCCAGCCACCTGCAACGCGGCCATCACGGCGATGCGTTCGTTGCTGGAGACCTTGCCGGTACCCTGGATACGCAGCATGAGCTGGTCGACGTGACGCACGGCCGCCAGCAGCGTGGGCTTTTCCTCGGCCGAGCACGCCAGCGAGTAGTCGCGCCCGAGGATCGTTACATCTACGCGTTCCATCAGTGTTGCTCTCCGGACGGCGCACCTGGCAGACGGGCCAGGACGGCGTCGATGCGCTCGCGGGCCGCGGCGGCGGCCACACGCAGGCGCTGTAGTTCGGTGTCGCGGCGCTGCAGGTTGCCCTGCAGTTCGGTTTCGCGGGAGGAGAACCGGGCCTCGAGCGACTGGCGCTCGGCGGCTTCGCGAGCGAGCTGTTCGCGCAGGGCCGCTTCGGCCTTCTGCGCCTGCTCCAGCATCGCGGTGACGGCGCCGTCGTTGTCCTGCAGTTTGCTTTGCAGCGCGGCGATGTCGGCATCGCGCTCGCTGGCGCGTTGCTTGAGCACGCGCTGCTCGGCTTCTGATTCATTCAGGCGCGCGCGCAATGCGTCACGCTCGGCATGCAGTTGCCGGGTGCGTTGCACCAGTTGCCCGATACGGGCGGCGAGTTGGTCTAGGTCTTGCAGCATGGGCGCTATCGTAAACCATCCAGTGGAGAATCGGGCCTCTTCACGCAAGGTGAGAAACACGGCAATATTCAGTAGGAAATGCGGACTTATGCCAGCGGCCGGCAACATACCCGATCAGGCCACACTAGAAAAGTCCCCGCGCGGCGCATCGCGGCGGTCGAACCAGACCGCTTTCGCATTTCTTTCTATCAACTTTCACTTAGCTTTCAAAAAACCCTCAATCAGCTCACCCGGTTACAACTCGGGATCGGGAGTTCCCCAATTTTAGGGAAAACCCCAGGCTTTCACCTAGCTTACAGGGTTTGCATCGCTGCAGGCGTCCATTACCATTCGGCCTTTCAAGAAGCCTCGACAACGCTTTCATAAAACCAAGGGCACCCCGACGTGCCTTTTTTGTGCCTGTCACTCGGCTCTCGGCGAGAACGGCGGACCACAAAACCCTTTTTATCTACATGCTGTAAACAGGAGCCAACCAATCATGCAGCTACGCAATCGACAGGACTTCTGGTCGGGGGTGATGTTCATCGCCCTCGGACTGGGATTCGCCTGGCAAGCCAGCAGCTACCAAATGGGTACTGCTGCCCGGATGGGCCCCGGGTATTTTCCTTTCTGGCTGGGCATCGTTCTCGCATTGCTGGGTGCCATCGTGCTGCTTGGCTCGATGTCGAAGAAGGCCCAGGAAACCCACGTCGACAAGTTCGACTGGCGCATCGTCGCGCTGGTGGTCGGCTCGGTGGTGTTCTATGGCCTGGTCCTGAAACTGCTGGGTATCTATATCTCGGTGTTCCTGCTGGTCGTCATCAGCAGCCTGGCCAGTCATGAGTTCAACCTGAAGGTCGCTGTCGCCAACGGCATCTTCCTGGTGGTGTTCTCGTATCTGGCGTTCGTCAAGGGGCTGGGGCTGATTTTCCCGCTGTGGCCGTCGTTTCTGGGCATGAATTGAGGAGCAAGCGGCCATGGAATTGATTGATCACCTGATGATGGGTTTCTCGGTGGCGTTCACGCCCGAGAACCTGCTCTACGCCCTGCTGGGCTGCATCCTGGGCACGCTGATCGGCGTGCTGCCGGGGATCGGCCCGGTGCCGACCATTGCAATGCTGCTGCCGATCACGTACGTGCTGCCCCCGGTGGCCGGCCTGATCATGCTGGCAGGCATCTATTACGGCGCCCAGTACGGCGGCTCCACCACCGCCATCCTGGTGGCACTGCCAGGGGAAACCTCGGCGGTCGTGACTGTGCTGGACGGTCACCAGATGGCGCGCAATGGCCGCGCCGGCGCCGCGCTGGCCATCGCCGCGCTGGGTTCGTTCTTCGCCGGTTGCGTGGCCACGCTGCTGTTGGCCGCCTTTGCGCCCCCGCTGGCTGAAGTCGCGTTCAAGTTCGGTCCCGCCGAATATTTCTCGCTGATGTGCCTGGGCCTGGTCGGCGCCGTGGTGCTGGCCTCGGGCTCGCTGCCCAAGGCAATCGCGATGATCATCCTGGGCCTGTTGCTGGGCATGGTCGGCACCGACGTCAACTCGGGCGTGGCCCGCTTCGACTTCGGCATTCCGGAACTGCAGGACGGCATCGACTTCGCCATCGTGGCCATGGGAGTGTTCGGCTTCGCCGAAATCATGACCAACCTGGAGCAGAAGGAAAACCGCGTCGACATCACCGACAAGATCGGTTCGCTGTACCCGAACAAGCAGGAATTCAAGGAATCCGCGCCCGCCGTGCTGCGTGGCACGGCCCTGGGTTCGGCCCTGGGCATCCTGCCGGGCGGTGGCGCGGTGCTGTCGTCGTTCGCGTCGTACACGCTGGAAAAGAAGATCTCGAAGAATCCGGAACGCTTCGGCAAGGGCCATCCGGCCGGCCTGGCGGGCCCGGAATCGGCCAACAATGCGGCCGCGCAGACCTCGTTCATCCCGCTGCTGACCCTGGGCATCCCGGGCAACGCCGTGATGGCCCTGATGGTCGGCGCGATGACGATCCACAACATCCAGCCCGGCCCGCAGGTCATGTCGAGCCACCCCGAGCTGTTCTGGGGCCTGATCGCGTCGATGTGGATCGGCAACCTGATGCTGGTGGTGCTGAACCTGCCGCTGATCGGCCTGTGGGTCAAGCTGCTGAAGGTGCCCTACCGCATCCTGTTCCCGGCGATCCTGGTGTTCTGCACCATTGGGGTGTATTCGTTGAACTACAACACGTTCGACATCTTCACGACCGCCATTTTCGGCATCATCGGCTATATCTGGTCGAAGCTGAAGTGCGAAGGCGCTCCGCTGCTGCTCGGCCTGGTGCTCGGCCCCATGATGGAAGAAAACTTCCGGCGCGCCCTGCTGCTGTCGCGTGGCGACTTCAGCACCTTCGTGACGCGCCCGCTGTCGGCCTCGCTGCTGGCCGTGGCGGCCTTCCTGGTGATCCTGGTGGCCCTGCCGGCGATCCGCAAGAAGCGCGAAGAGACTTTCGTCGAAGAGGATTGAGGCCGGCGCCGCTGCATCGCGCGGCGGCCAGCCCACCCTGCCCGAACCCCCGGCCCCGGCCGGGGGTTTTTCTTTGGGCACGTGGACCTGCTTGCCCCTGGAAGCGCGGCGCCACAGGAAACAAACCACTACAACGCACTACAAGGTGTGCGCGCAAGCGTCGGCATCTACGTTAAGCTACGGGTTTACCCCACGCGATGATTCGAGATGAATTTCGACTGGAACAACCCCTATCCCACAACGCGTACGCCGGTCTTCGCCCGCAATATCGTGGCCACTTCGCAGCCGCTGGCGGCGCAGGCCGGGCTGCGCGTGCTGGCCGGTGGCGGCAACGCGGTGGATGCGGCCATCGCCGCCGCCGCGACGCTGACGCTGACCGAACCTGTCAGCAACGGCCTGGGATCGGATTGCTTCGCCATCGTCTGGGACGGCTCCAAGCTGCATGGCCTGAACGCATCGGGCCCGGCGCCCGCGGCCTGGAACCTGGAGTACTTCCGCCGCAAGCACCAGGGCGTGATCCCGACCCGCGGTTGGGACAGCGTCACGGTGCCGGGCTGCGTGGCCGGCTGGGCGGCGCTGCATGAAAAGCTGGGCCGCCTGTCGTTCGCCGACGTGCTGGCGCCCGCCATCGACTATGCAGAGCGCGGCTTCGCCGTCAGCCCCATGGTGCACCAGAAGTGGGCCGCACAGGCCGACGTGCTGCAGCCGCAACCCGGTTTCGCCGAACACTTCCTGCCGCGGGGCCGGGCGCCGCACATCGGCGAGCACTTCACGCTGAATGGCGCCGCGGCAACACTCAAACGCATCGCCGCCAGCGGCGGCCGCGATTTCTACGAAGGCGAAACGGCCCACAAGCTGGTGGCCCATGCGCAAGCCCACGAGGCCGCCATGACGCTGGCCGACCTGCGCGATTTCGCGCCGGAATGGGTGACGCCCGTCAGCCAGGCGTATCGCGGCCATACCCTGCACCAGATTCCGCCGAACGGCCAGGGCATCGCCGCCCTCATCGCGCTCGGCATCCTGCAGAACTTCGACCTGGCGGCGCGGCCGATCGATCATGCCGACACCCAGCACCTGCTGCTCGAAGCCATGAAGCTGGCCTTCGCCGACGTCTATGCGCACGTCGCCGATGCGCGCCACATGCGCGTGACGCCCGAACAGATGCTGCGGGCCGACTACCTGGCCGACCGCGCGCGGCTGATCGATCCCAATGTCGCGCAGGCATTCGCCTGCGGCCATGCGCCGCAGGGCGGCACGGTCTACCTGACCGCCGCCGACCGCAGCGGCATGATGGTCAGCTTCATCCAATCGAACTACATGGGGTTCGGCTCGGGCGTGGTGGTGCCGGGCACCGGCGTCAGCCTGCAGAACCGCGGCCATTGCTTCAGCACCGCAGCCGACCACCCCAACGCGGTGGCGGGTGGCAAGCGCCCCTTCCATACCATCATCCCGGCTTTCCTGATGCGCGACGGCGCGCCGGTGATGAGCTTCGGCGTAATGGGCGGCAACATGCAGCCGCAAGGCCAGGTACAGGCGCTGGTGCGCATGCTCGACTACGGCCAGCAGCCGCAGGCCGCTTGCGACGCGCCGCGCTGGAAATGGAACCAGGGGCTGGCGGTGGATGTGGAGGCCTCGATGTCCGCCGCCGTGGCGCAAGGCCTGCGCGCCCGCGGCCACGTGCTCGAAGGCCTCGATGACCCGTACATGGACTTCGGTTCCGGCCAGTTCATCTGGCGCCTGGGCGATCCGGCGGTGGATGGCTACGTCAGCGCCAGCGACAGCCGCCGCGACGGACTCGCCGCCGGCTTTTGATTGCGTTAAGGTTACTGCCTCAGGTTTTCCTTTCCACAGCGGAGTCCCCTGCATGGCATCGATCGGTACCAAGAGCTACGACGCAGTCGTGGCCCAGAAAGTCGCATTCCTCGGCCTGGGCGTGATGGGCCTGCCCATGGCTGGCCACCTGGCCAGCGCCGGGCACGACGTCACCGTCTACAACCGCACGCCCTCCAAGGCGCAGGCCTGGGCCGCCGAGTTCGGCGGCCGCAGCGCAGTGACCCCGCGCGAGGCCGTGGCCGGTGCGCAGATCGTGTTTGCCTGCGTCGGCAACGACGATGACCTGCGCAGCGTGACGTTGGGCCCCGATGGCGCGTTCGCCGGCATGGCGCCAGGCGCGGTGTTCGTGGACCACACCACCGCCTCGGCCGACGTGGCCCGCGAGCTCTACGCGCAAGCCAAGGACCTCGGCCTGAATTTCATCGACGCGCCGGTGTCCGGCGGCCAGGCCGGCGCGGTCAACGGCGTGCTGACGATCATGTGCGGCGGCGAACAGGCGGTGTTCGATGCGGTCAAGCCGGTGGCGCAGGCCTTCGGCCGCGCCGTGACGCGCGTGGGCCCGCCGGGAGCCGGACAACTGGCCAAGATGGTCAACCAGATCTGTATCGCCGGCATCGTGCAGGGCTTGTCCGAAGCCGTGGCGTTCGGCCAGGCCGCCGACCTCGACATGAAGCTGGTGCTGGACGTAATCAGCAAGGGCGCGGCGCAGAGTTGGCAGATGGAAAACCGCGGCGGCACCATGGTCGACGACAAGTTCGACTTCGGCTTCGCGGTGGACTGGATGCGCAAGGATCTCGGCCTGGTGCTGGCCGAGGCGCGCCACAACGGCGCCCGGCTGCCACTGACGGCGCTGGTGGACCAGTTCTATGGTGACGTGCAGAAAATGGGCGGCGGACGCTGGGATACATCCAGCCTGATCAAGCGCCTGCGCGATTGACCAGCAGCCCGGCATGAAAAAGGCGGCCCCTCGGGGCCGCTTTTCATTGGGTCAAGCCGCCTGCAGGGCGACGCGCCCCGGCGCAAGGTCAAGCGCATCGATGCGCTGGCGCGCCAGCGCCACGCCTTCGAGGGCCGCGACTTCGCCCATCGCCATCCCCTCGGCCGCGATGAAGGTGACCTCGTTCATGCCCAGGAAACCGAGCATCTGCCGCAGATAGGGTGTCATGGTGTCGTTCGGCGTGCCTTCGGCCTTGCCACCGCGCGCCGTCAACACGAACACCTGCTTACCCTTCACCAGGCCCTCGGCCACGCCTTCCGGCGTATAACGGAACGTGACGCCGGCGCGGGCCACGTGGTCCAGGTAGGTCTTGAACTGGGCCGGCAGGTTGAAGTTGTAGACCGGCACCGCGAACACGATGCGATCGGCCTGCAGCAGCTCCGCCACCAGGGCGTCGCTGCGTTCGACGATGCGTTGCTGATCCAGGGTGCGGGCGTCGGCGGGCGTGAACAGGGCGCCGGCGGTCTCGCCATCGAAATACGGCAGCGGTTCGGCGCCGATATCGCGGGTGATGATGGCGGCAGCGGGATCGGCCTGCTTGATGCGGGCGACCATGTGATCGGCCAGTTCCTTGCTGTGCGAGCGGCTGCCGAGAATCGAGGACAGGATGACAAGGGTCTTCATAACGTGATCTCCAGTGCGGACCGCGAAAGCGCGGGTCCTGAATGCATGACGTCACTGTAGATCGCTTAATTGATCGCATAAACCCGGGTATGATGAACTATACGTTCCAGGCATAGAACAATCATGCAAGATCTAAACGACCTCTATTACTTTTGCCAAGTCGTCGAGCAAGGCGGTTTCAGCGCCGCGGCGCGGGCCCTGGACATCCCCAAATCACGCCTTTCGCGCCGCATTTCGCACCTGGAGGAAAGCCTGGGCGTGCGGCTCCTGCAACGCACCACCCGGCGCCTGCGGCTGACGGCCGCGGGCGAGCGCTATCTGCATTACTGCCGCGAGATCGCCGCTTCGGCGCGCGCGGCCGATGATGCAATGCGCCAGTTGCAGGCCGAGCCTGCCGGTCCGGTGGTGGTCAGTTGTCCGGTGTCGATCGCGCAGGACGTGCTGGCGCCGTTGCTGCCGGAATTCCTGGATGCCTGGCCGGCCATTTCGGTGCAGTTGCTGGTGACCAACCGGCGCGTGGACCTGATCCGCGAAGGCGTGGATCTGGCCCTGCGCGTGCGGACCAAACTCGATACCGATGCCGAACTGGTCGTGCGCCACCTGGGCACGGCACGCGGCACGCTGGTGGCCAGCCCCGGCTATATCCAGCGCCACGGCGCGCCTGACACGCCGCAGGATCTGGCCTCGCATACCACCCTCAGCTTCAGCGACCCGCAGAACGAAGTACGTTGGCCGCTGCGCAACGACAAGGGCGAAGAGGTGCAGATCGAATTGAAGCCGCAACTGTCGTGCAACGACTTCATCGTGCTGGTGGAAGCCGCCGTGCGCGGCCGCGGCATCGCCCTGCTGCCATCGATCGCGACCCAGGAGGAGCTGCGCCGCGGCCAGTTGGTGCCGGTGCTGCCGCAATGGCAATCACCGGAAGGCATCGTCCACTGCATCTATCCGTCGCGCCGCGGCATGATGCCCGCTGTGCGCACCCTGCTGGATTTCCTGTCGCAGCGCCTGCCGCCCACCTACCAGCGGCTGGAGAAGCCAGGCGCCACCGCCGCTCAGTAGCCGCGCGTGCGCTCGACCACGCCGGTGATCGGCTCGCCGCGCATCAGCCGCGCGACCTTGCCGGCAATCTGCTCGATGCTCTCGTCGCGCAGCGTGCGGGCGGCAATATGCGGGGTGACGTGCACGCGCGGATCGCGCCAGAAGGGATGGTCCTTGGGCAGCGGTTCGGTGTGGAACACATCCAGCGTCGCGCCGGCGATTTCCCCTTCTTCCAGCATCTGCACCAGGTCTTCCTCGACCAGGTGCTCACCACGGCCGACGTTGACCAGATGCGCCTCGGGCAACAGTTGCCCGAGCGTATCGCGATTGAGGATGCCGAGCGTGTCGGGCGTGAGCGGCAGCACATTCACCAGGAAACGGGTGCGCGCCAGGAACGCTGGCAGCGCGTCCTGGCCGGAAAAGGACTCCACGCCGGGAATTTCGCGCGGACTGCGCGACCAGCCAGCGACCGGATAGCCGAATTCGGCCAGCGTCTGCGCCACACGCGCGCCGACCTGGCCCAGGCCCAGCACGCCCACCGGCCAATCGACCTGGCGGGTGCCTTCGCGCGTATCCCAATGCTGGCGCGCCTGCGATTCATCGAAGGCCTGGAAATCGCGTGACACGCGCAGCAGCGCGTAAAGCGCGTATTCGGCCATCTGCACCGACATGCCGGCGTCTTCGAGACGGACAATGCGCACGTGCGGCGGAATCTCGGGCATCTTGAGCAGGGCATCCACGCCCGCGCCCAGGTTGAACAGGGTGTCGATGCGCGTCTCGTGATGGAACAGCGCGGCCGGCGGCTTCCATACCAGTGCAACCTCGGCGCCGGAAGGCGGGCCATCGGGATTCCAGACGGAAATGCGGCAGCCGGGCATGGCGGCTTCCAGGCGCGGGACCCAGACATCGGGGTCGTGCAGGGGACAGGCAAAAAGGATGTGCATGGCGGAAATCCGGACGGGCGGGACAAACCGCAAGCATGGGGGAAGATGGCGCGTAAATCAAACGGCCCGGCATGAAGCCGGGCCGTTCGTCAGACAGGCGGTCGCAAGCCGATCAGGCCGCTTGCGTCACCGCAGGCTTGTTCTTGTTGCGGCTGCGGCGCGCAAAGGCCCACAGTTGCAGCACGACCAGCAGCGTGCTGGCGGCGATGAACCAGGCGCTGATGGGACGCTCGATGAACACGGCCAGATTGCCGCGCGACAACAGCAGGGCACGGCGGAAGTTCTCTTCGACCATGGGACCCAGCACGAAACCGAGCAGGATGGGCGCGACCGAGAATTCCAGCGTCATCAAGATGGCGCCGATCACCCCGAAAGCCAGCACTTCCCAGATCTGGAACAGGCTGTTCTGGGTGCTGAAAACTCCCACCGCGATGAAGAACATGGCCGACGGGAACAGGTACCGGTAAGGCACCTGCAGCAACTTGACCCACACGCCGATCAGCGGCACGTTGAGCACCATCAGCAGCACATTGCCCACCCAGAAGCTGGCGATCAGGCCCCAGAAGATGTCCGGATGCTCGGTGATGAGCTGCGGGCCGGGCTGGATGCCCTGGATCAGCAGGGCGCCCAGGATCAGCGCCATCACCGCGTCACCGGGAATGCCCAGGCTCATGGTCGGGATGAAGTCGACCTGCGTCTTGGAGTGCGACGAGGCTTCCGGCGATGCGACGCCGGCGATCATGCCGGTGCCGAACTTCTCGGGCGTCTTGGAGATCTTGCGCTCCAGCGCGTAGGCCACGAAGGTGGTGATGGTGGGGCCGGTGCCGGGCATGGCGCCGAACAGCGTGCCGACGGCGGTGCCGCGCACCATTGGCCAGAAGGCCTTCTTCAGTTCCTGCTTGCTCGGTCGCATGTCGCGCAGGCTCAGCTTGGCGCCGCTGCCGATGATGGTCATGCGGTTGACGCTCATGAGGAAGTCGGCCACGCCGAACAGGCCCATCGAGATCGCCACCAGTTCCAGGCCGTCGGACAGGTCGAGCAGACCGAACGAGAAGCGGATGGTGCCGGTGTTCACGTCGGTGCCCACCACGCCGCACATCAGGCCGAACAGCGTCATGGCCACCCCCTTGAGCGGCGATCCGCGCGACATGGTGGCGCCGGCCAGCAAGCCCAGCAGCATGATCGAGAATATCTCGGTCGGGCCGAACTTGAACGCGATTTCGACCAGCAGCGGCGAGGCGAAGATCATGACGATGATGCCGACCGACGCCGCGAAGAACGAGCAGATCATCGTGATGCCCAGCGCCGTCCCGCCCTTGCCCTGCTTGGTCATCGGATACCCGTCAAGGCAGGTGACCGCGTGCGGCGGGTGCGACGGCAGGTTGAGCAGGATCGCGCCGATGGCGCCACCGTACTGCGAGCCATAGAAAATGCCGGCC
This sequence comes from Achromobacter sp. 46006, assembly GCF_059761975.1. NCBI lineage: Bacteria > Pseudomonadati > Pseudomonadota > Betaproteobacteria > Burkholderiales > Alcaligenaceae > Achromobacter > Achromobacter sp. 46006. Next base: position 118,758 of record NZ_JCBANN010000008.1, on the reverse strand, counting down.
AGCATCAGGATGGCGGGCACCGGATGCATCACGTAGGTGAGCGGCAGCAGGATCGAAATGGCCGACAGCGCGCCCATGCCAGGCAGCACGCCGATGAGGTTGCCCACCAGCACGCCGAAGAACGACCACATCAGGTTGTGGAGCTGGAACGCGACGCCGAAGCCGTACCAGAGGTCGGTCAAAGCTTGAGAAATCATGGCGCATCAACCCCAACGAAACAGGGGCAACTGCAGTTGCAGCGCCCACCAGAAAACCACCACCGCGATCACGGACATGCCGACCGACAGCACGAATGCCTGCTTGACCGTATTCTTGCGGTCGCCCAGGGCGGAAATGAAGACAATGGCAAACGTGGCCGGCAGCAGGCCGCCGTAATGGCCCAGCAGCAGGAAGGCCAGCGTGCCCAGCAGAATGCATGCGCTGCCGCGGAAATCCGGCAGCCCGTGCGCATGGCCGTCGCCCGGCGCGGGCGGCGTGGATTCGCCGGAGCGCGCCGAGATCGCGATGAGGATCCCGGTCAGCGCCAACAGCGCGCCCAGCGCCGCGGGAAAGAACCCCGGCCCCATGTGACTGAGCGTTCCGATGTGATAGTCCGTACCACCATAGATCGCCCCCAATCCGACAAGGACCATCAGCGCGCCGCCGTAGTAGTCCTTTCTATTAATTGTTTTTTGCACTTCCTTCCTCCTGAAGCAGGGTCGTGCGGACCCTCGGGACGGCGCCCAGAACGTGCGCCGTCCGGCTCTTTCCAGCAAGCCGGCTGGCAGATTACGGAAGGAAGCTGCTAATTCGCTTTCTGTGCGCTGTCGCGATGCTGAATTCAGGGGTTATCCCTGATGGGAATCCGGGAGACACGCCAGGAGGACGAGGACGAAAGAATGAAAGCTTGGACGCGCGTCCGCGTCCGCCGGTCATTGGTCGCCGCTGAACTCGACATCGGCCGGCCGCGGGTATTGCGACACGGTCGTCGCCAGCGGCAGCCACAGCACCGATGCCAGACCCACCCCGCCCTGCGCGTTGGGCTCGCCATCGCGCAATTCGATATCGCCGTCGTTGCGGCGGGCATAGGCGCGGGCAATCGCCAACCCCAGCCCCGACCCCGAGGACGCCACCGGTTTGTCAGTACCGACCCGCTCGAAACGGGCGAAGGCGCGTGCCCGCAAGAGCGGCTCCAGGCCGGGACCGTTATCGGACACGGCCACCTCGACGCGCTTGTCGACACGGCCGACCGAGACCGTGATGCGCGCGCCCACCGGCGCGTAGTGGATGGCGTTGTGCACCAGGTTGGACAAGGCCTCGTGCAGTTCGGCTTCGTTGCCGGACACCGGCGCGCCGGCTTCCTGGCCTTGCCCGTCGACCGCCTGCACCCAGCCCAGATCCTGCTGTTTCTCGTGCGCCAGGGGCAGGTACTGCAATACCACTTCGCGCGAGACGGCATTCATGTCGAGCAATTGCCGTGGCACCTGGTCCGACTGGGTGGCGTGGGCCAGCGACAGCAACTGCTCGGTCAGGCGGCGGGTGCGCCCCAGTTGGTCGACGATCGCGCGCAATCCTTCCTGGGCCCGCGCCGGGTCGCGCTCGCGCAGGGCGTATTGGGCCTGGGTCAGCATGATGGCCAGCGGCGTGCGCAACTGGTGCGACGCGTCCGCCAGGAAGTGCGACTGTTCTTCCAGGACGCGGCGATAGCGGGCGATGTGGTGATTGACGGCGTCGACCAGCGGCGCCACCTCGCTGGGCACGCGCGACGCGTCGAGCGCGGTCAGGTCGTCGGGCCGGCGGTTGCGGATGTCGGCGCGCAGGCGGCGCAACGGCTTCAGGGCCCAGGAAACGCCCCACCACACCAGCAACACCACCAACGCCAGCATGCGGGCGTCGCGCAGGATTTCCTGGCGGCGGGCGTTGTTCTCGGCCTCGATGCGCTTGCCGGTGCTTTCGGCGACCAGCACCAGCACCTGGCGATGCACGCCCTGGTAATACAGGTCACGCACCAACGACACCACCCGCACCGGATCGTTGCGGTAGATACCGTCGTAAAACACCGGCGGGCCGTTGGAACGCGGCCAGTTCGGCGGCCGCGGCAGCTCGGGCATGCCCAGCAGGGTCTTGCCCTGCTCGAGCGGCACCGGCGCACCGTCCGGCAGCGGCGGGTCGATCTGTTCGATGCGGAAGTACTTGCGTAGCCCGGCGCGCGATTCCAGCATGACCTGGGCGTACAGTGGCGTGGCCACCTGCAGCGACCCGTCCGGGGCGAATTCCAGACTGCTTTCCAGGACCCGGGCAGGCTCGACCAGCGCACTGTCGTAGGCCTCGTTGGTGATCTCGGACAGGGTGCGGTAGTCGTTCAGACTGTCGATGACCAGCAGCGCCACCACCCCGGGCAGCAGCAGGATGATCAGCAGCGCGCGAATGCCGACCCGCGGCAACCCAGGAATCCGGAGGCTCACGAGGGTGTCAGGAGTCGGCGGCTTCGCTGGCGACGCTTTCCAGCATGTAGCCCAGCCCGCGCACGGTGACGATGCGCACGTCGCTGCCGGCGAGCTTCTTGCGCAGGCGGTGCAGCACCACCTCGATGGCGTCGGGATTGGCCTCGCTGTCGTGCGTGAACACCTTGCCGAATAGCTGCGACTTGTCCACCGGGTAGCCGCTGCGCGTCAGCAGGGCCGCCAGGGCGGCGTGCTCGCGCGGCGTCAGGAACAGCAGCGAGCCGTCAAGGGTGAAGGCGCGGCTTTCGCTGTCGTAGGACAGCGAGCCGCACTGCAGGCGCGGATGCTGGCGGCCGCGGCTGCGGCGCACCAGCGCGGTCAGGCGGGCTTCCAGTTCTTCCAGGGCGAACGGCTTGGTGAGGAAGTCGTCGGCGCCCAGGTTCAGCCCGCGCACCCGGTCTTGCAGCGCGCCCTGGGCGGTCAGCAGCAGCACCGGGGTGCGGTCGTCGCGGTTGCGCATCTCGCGCAGCACCACCAGGCCATGCTTGTCCGGCAGGCGCAGGTCCATGACGATGGCATCGTATTCGGTGCCCGCCATGAAGGCTTCGGCCGTGCGCGCATCGGCCGCGTGATCCGGCACGAACCCGCTTTGCGCGAGCGCGCGCATCAGCCAGGACGCCATGTCCCGTTCATCTTCAACCAGCAATATGCGCATGACCGTCCGTTCCTTCGGGCAAGTTCTCTGCCGTCCGCTGCCCATGCACGCGCTGACGCAGGTAGCGGGTTTCGTGGTGACGCCGAAAGAGGATTGCCGACAACTCGTTCAACGCCTGGGTGTAGACGTCGCGCTTGAACTCGATCACGGCATCCAGCGGCACCCAGTACTGGCTCCAGCGCCAGGCGTCGAATTCCGGATGCTGCGTCGCGCGCAGGCAAACGTCGCTGTCACGTCCCACCAGGCGCAACAAGAACCAAATCTGCTTTTGTCCTTTATAGTGGCCGCGCCACTCACGCCGGACGAAGTGATCGGGCACGTTATAACGTAACCAATCGCGTGTACGCCCCAAAATACGGACATGCTCGGGCTTCAGGCCCACTTCTTCATGGAGCTCGCGATACATGGCCTGCACCGGGCTTTCGCCGTACTTGATGCCGCCCTGCGGGAACTGCCAGGCATGTTCCCTGATACGCTTGCCCCAAAAGACCTCGTTTCTGTTATTGACGAGAATGATGCCGACATTGGGGCGGTAGCCTTCGCGGTCAAGCATGGGCCACCCCCACCGAATTCAATACAATTACAGTCGATTATACGTATCTGCTGCCACCTTTAAACATGCGCGCATCCAACTACCACATCAACACCCTCAAAGAAGCCCCTTCCGAAGCCGAAGTCGCCAGCCACCAGCTGATGACCCGGGCCGGCATGATCCGCAAGCTCGCGGGCGGCATCTACACCTACATGCCCCTGGGCCTGAAGATCATCCGCAAGGTCGAGGCCATCGTCCGGGAGGAAATGAACGCCTCGGGCGCCATCGAGCTGCTGATGCCGGTGGTCCAGCCGGCCGAACTGTGGATGGAATCCGGCCGCTGGGAACAGTACGGCGCGGAACTGCTGCGCATCAAGGACCGGCACCAGCGCGATTTCGTGCTGCAGCCGACCTCGGAAGAGGTGATCACCGACATCGCCCGCAACGAGATCCACAGTTACCGCCAACTGCCGCTGAACTTCTATCACATCCAGACCAAGTTCCGGGACGAGCGCCGTCCCCGCTTCGGCCTGATGCGCGGCCGTGAATTCACCATGAAGGACGCCTATTCCTTCGACCGCGACGAAGCCGGCGCCCAGAAGAGCTACGACACCATGTACGCCGCGTACATGCGCATCTTCGGCCGCCTGGGCCTGGAGTTCCGCGCGGTGGCAGCCGACACCGGTTCCATCGGCGGCAGCCGCAGCCATGAATTCCAGGTGATCGCCGACACCGGCGAAGACCTGCTGGTCTACAACGCCGACTCCGACTACGCCGCCAACATCGAGTTGGCAGAAGCGCCCTGCCTGTATCCCGAACGCGGCGCGGCGACCCAGCCCATGGCCGACGTGGCCACCCCCGGCGCCGCCAAGTGCGAGGACGTGGCGCGCCTGCTGGACCTGCCGCTGGAGCGCACGGTGAAGTCCATCGTCCTGGCCACCGACGGCGACAAGGGCAAGGTCGACATCTGGCTGCTGCTGCTGCGCGGCGACCATGAACTCAATGAAATCAAGGCCGGCAAGCTGCCGGGCCTGGCCGGCTTCCGCTTCGCCACCGAAACCGAGATCGTCGAGCACTTCGGCTGCAAACCGGGCTACCTCGGCCCGGTGCGCACCGTGCGCCCGGTGCACGTCATCGCCGACCGCACCGTGGCCAACATGGCCGATTTCGTCTGCGGCGCCAACCGCGAAGACTTCCACATCCAGGGCGTGAACTGGGGCCGCGACCTGCCCGAACCCGAGCTGGTCGCCGACCTGCGCAACGTGGTGGCCGGCGACCCTTCGCCGGACGGCAAGGGCACGCTGTCGATCCAGCGCGGCATCGAAGTCGGTCACGTTTTCTACCTGGGTAAAAAATACTCGGAAGCCCTCAAGGCCACCTTCCTGGACGAAACCGGCAAGCCGGCGGTCCTGGAGATGGGCTGCTACGGCATCGGCGTGACCCGCATCGTCGGCGCCGCCATCGAACAGAACCACGATGCCCGCGGCATCATCTGGCCGCGCGCCATCGCGCCGTTCGAAGTCGTCATCTGCCCGGTGGGTTGGGGCAAAAGCGAAACCGTGCGTAACACCTCCCTGAAACTGTACGAATCGCTGCTGGCGCGCGGCGTGGACGTCATCCTGGATGACCGCGATGCCCGCCCGGGCGTGATGTTCGCCGAATGGGAATTGATCGGCGCGCCGCTCCGTGTAACAGTTGGAGAACGCGGCTTGAACGACGGTGTGGTGGAATTGCAGGCCCGGCGCGAAACCGAAGCGGCCAAGATTCCGGTAGAGTCCGCGCTGGAAACCGTGCTGACGAAACTCGACACGCTGTAAATCGCCTTAAACCCTAAAGCAACAACGGACTTCCCGCGTCCCGACCCGCATTATCGAAACCCGCATCGTGACCGATCCGAAGTCCGCCGAATCCCTCCTGCGAATCCGTGTCTATTACGAGGACACGGACGCGGGCGGGGTGGTTTTCTACGCCAACTACTTGAAATTCCTGGAGCGCGCCCGCACCGAGTGGCTGCGCGACCTGGGGGTCAACCAATCCACCCTGGCCGCCGGCGAACAGCGGCTGTTCGTCGTGCGTTCGCTGGACATGTCCTACCGCAAGCCGGCCAGGCTGGACGATTTGCTTACCATACGCAGCCGGGTCACACGACTGGGCCGCGCTTCGATACACTTCGCGCAGCGCGCAGAGCGTGACGGGGAACTGCTTGCCGAAGGCAACATCCAAGTCTGCTGCGTCGATGCCGTCAACATGCGGCCGGTGGAACTACCGGCCGACGTCCGCGCCAAACTGGAATCAATTCAGGAATAACCATGCAAGCCACCAACGACATGTCGTTGCTTTCGTTGATCACGCACGCCAGCGTGCCGGTCCAGTTGATCATGTTGATGCTCCTGGGCATCTCGATCATGTCCTGGACCTACATCTTCGCCAAGCGGCTGGCCATCAAGCGCGCCCACGCCCAGACCCGCCGCTTCGAGGACGACTTCTGGTCGGGCGGCGACCTGTCGATGCTGCAGCAGGCCGTGGCCTCGCGCCGCGACGAGCAAGGCGCCCTGGCCCGCATCTTCGACGCCGGCATGACCGAATTCCTGAAGGCCCGCCGCGGCAACGCCGGCAATGACGCCACCGCCCTGCTCGACGGCCCGCGCCGCGCTATGCGCGCCGCCTACCAGCGCGAAATGGATGCGCTGGAGTCACACCTGAACTTCCTGGCCTCGGCCGGCTCGGTTTCGCCCTATATCGGGCTGCTCGGCACCGTCTGGGGCATCATGCACGCCTTCATCGGCCTGTCGAACATGCAGCAGGCCACGCTGGCCTCGGTGGCCCCTGGCATTGCCGAAGCGCTGATCGCCACCGCCATCGGCCTGTTCGCCGCCATCCCCGCGGTGGTGGCCTACAACCGTTTCACCAACGACATCGACCGCATCTCGATCCGTTTCGACAGCTTCGTCGATGAATTCCTGAACATTCTGCAACGGCAGGTGCGCTAATGCCCTCGCTAAGCTCGCGCGGCAGGTCCGGCCGCCGCATGAAGGCCGACATCAATGTAGTGCCCTACATCGACGTGATGCTGGTGCTGCTGGTCATCTTCATGGTGACCGCGCCGCTGATCACGCCGGGCCTGATCCAGCTACCCTCGGTGGGCGCGGCGTCCGACGTTCCGGTCAAGCCGCTGGAAGTCCAGATTTCGGAAGACGGCAAGATCGCGTTGCGCATACGCGAACCCGGCGCCACCATGCAGGACATCGCCCGCCCCGAACTGGTGGCTCAGGTGCGTTCGCGCATCACCGCCGAAACGCCGGTGGTGATCGCGGCCGACGGCAAGGTGCCCTACGAGACGGTCGTGAAGGTCATGGACGAGCTGCGTACCAATGGCATTACCCGCCTGGGCCTGCTGGTGGACCAGTCCGCCGGCGGCAACCAGCCCGCTCCCGCGAAGAAACGCTAACGCGACGCCCTCCGCCGGCGCCGCCGGCCTGCAACGCTCATGACGCCACCCATCATTCGACACCACAGCGGCCCGCCGGCCACGCCGCCCAACAACGACAACCGGATCGCCCTGATCCTGGCGTTGCTGGTGCACGCGCTGCTGCTGGCCGTGTTGATCTTCAACCTGAACTGGCACACCGAAAACCCCGGCCCCGTGCAAGTGCAATTGTGGGCCGACGGCAATTCCCCGGTCTCGCCCCCGCCGCAGCCCGAACCGCCCAAACCCGAGCCCAAGCCGCAGCCGGAACCCGAGCCGCAGAAGCAGCCCGAGCCGCCTCCCGCGCCGCCGCCCAAGCCGGAGCCGCAGGCCCAGCCCAAGGCTGAGGAAGTGGACCCGGATATCGCCCTGCAGGAAGCCAAGAAAAAGCGCGAGCAGGAAGAACAGGCGCGCCAGGCCGCCGAGGCGGCCAAGGAAAAGGCGCGGCTGGAAGAAGAGCGCAAGCAGGCCGAACTGAAGGAAAAGAAGCGCCTCGAACAGGAACGCCAGGCGGCCGAGAAAGCCGCCGCTGAAAAGGCCGCAGCCGAAAAGGCCGCCGCGGACAAGGCAGCGGCAGAGAAGGTGGCGGCCGAGAAGGCGGCCGCCGAAAAGAAGGCCAAGGAAGAGGCCGCCAAGAAGGCTGCCGCCGACAAGGCGGCGGCGGAAAAGGCCGCCGCGGAAAAGGCCGCGGCAGAGAAAGCCGCTGCGGCAAAGGCGGCGGCCGAGAAGAAGGCCAAGGAAGAAGCCGCCAAGAAGGCCGCGGCGGACAAGGCGCTCAAGGACGCGTTCCGCAACGACGCCCTGGGCGCGGCCGGCATTCCCGGCGGCACCGCGGATCGCAACCAGGCCGGCGGCGGTAGCGACAGTGGCTACGGCGCCAAGGTGCGCGCCTGCGTGCAGCCCGGCGTGGCCTACCCGCCTCCGCCGCGCAGCGGGTCGAACAATCCGACTGCCCAATACCGGGTACAGTTAGGTTCTGACGGGAAGGTGAATGGGGTCACATTGACCAGTTCGTCCGGCAATGCGGGCTTCGACCGCGCGGTCGAGACCGGCATCCGCCGCTGCAACCCCTTCCCCAAGCCTTCGACCGGCCGCTACGAGCCCATCATTGACGTTGTCTACAGAATGTATGATTGACAGGAGATTGCTGATTATGACTCCCGCCCTTAGCCGACGAGTTTCCCCCCTCGCTCTCTGGCGATCGTATGGACTCGGCCTGCTGCTGTTGGCGCTTGCCTGCCTGACGGCCATGAAGCCGGCCCAGGCGCAACTGCGCGTCGACATCTCCGGCACCGGCGCCACCCAATACCCCGTGGCGATCGCCGACTTCGCTGTGGACGATACCCATGGCCGCGCCCTGGCCGAGGTGATCCGCGCCGACCTGACCCGCACCGGCCAATTCCGCCTGATCAACGCCGCAGGCTCCGGCCTGAATGTCGACTCCCCCATCGCCCACGACGACTGGCGTGCCAAGGGCGCCGACTTCATCGCCTACGGCAGCATCGTGCGCGGCAACGACGGCCGCTACGATGTCCGCTACCGCCTGGCCGACACGGTCAAGAAGAGCCAGCTCGATGGCGTGGCCTTTTCGGGCACCGAACAGGAGCTGCGCCGCGTCGCCCACCAGATCGCCGACCGCATCTATGAAAAGATAACCGGCGTGCGTGGCGTGTTCTCGACCCGCATCGCCTATGTGCTCAAGCGTGGCGCCACCTACGAACTGCAGGTGGCCGATGCCGATGGGCAGAACCCCCAGGTGGCCCTGCGCTCGCGCGAGCCGATCATCTCCCCGGCCTGGTCGCCGGATGGTTCCAAGCTGGCCTATGTGAGCTTCGAGTCCGGCAAGCCCGTGGTGTACGTGCATACGCTGGCCACCAGCGCCCGCGTGCCGGTCGCCAACTTCAAGGGTAACAACAGCGCACCCGGCTGGTCGCCCGATGGCACGCAGCTCGCCGTGGCCCTGACGCGTGATGGCCTGTCGCAAATTTACATCGTCAGCGCGGCGGGCGGCTCGAATATGAAGCGAGTTACGCGTTCCCCCGGCATTGACACCGAACCGAGCTTTACGCCGGACGGCCGTTCCATTATCTTTACCAGTGACCGCAGCGGCGGGCCGCAGATTTATCAAACCGGCCTGGACGGTGGCGATGCTCGCCGCCTCACGTTTAATGGTGGTTACAACATCTCACCCCGAATTTCCCCCGATGGATCGACGCTGCTGTACGTTGCCAGACGCGACGGCGCGTTCCGTATCGCATCGTTGAACCTGTCCTCCGGCACGGAGACCTTGCTGACCGATGGTCGTGACGATCAGTCGCCAAGCTTCGCGCCGAATGGCATGCAAGTCCTCTACGCCGCGATCCAAAACGGACGTAGCGTGCTTGCAGGTGTTTCGAGCGATGGTCGCGTACGGCAGACGCTTTCGGTACTGAACGGGGAAATACGTGAACCGACTTGGGGCCCATTTACCCGATAACACGTGTGACTCTCTTTGCAAAGGAACTATCATGAAGTCGCGCATTGCCAAAAGCCTAACCATCGCCGCTCTGGCCGCCACCCTGGCGGCTTGCAGCTCCGTCCCTCTCGACGATAAAGCGGGTCAGGGCGGAGGCGCTGGCCAAGGATCCTCGGCTACTGGCCAGATCCTTGATCCCTTCAACCCCCAAAGCATCCTGGCGCAACAGCGCTCGGTATACTTTGACTTCGACAGCTACACGGTGTCCGACCAGTACCGTGGCCTGGTGGAGACCCACGCCCGCTACCTGGCTTCGCACCAGCAGCAAAAGATCAAGATCGAAGGCAACACCGACGAACGCGGCGGCGCCGAATACAACCTGGCCCTGGGCCAGCGCCGTGCCGACGCCGTGCGTCGCATGATGACCCTGCTGGGCGTCAGCGACAACCAGATCGAGACCATCAGCTTCGGCAAGGAAAAGCCGAAGGCGACTGGCTCGTCGGAAGCCGACTTTGCGGAAAACCGCCGCGCCGATATCGTCTATCAGCGCTAAGCTTTCCGTATAGTTAAGTGCCCCACCACGCGTCGGGACGGTCAGCCGGCCGTCCCGACGTTTGTTTTTATCCCCGGGAATTTTCATGCGCGATACCGTTCTGTCCCTGCGTCCCTTGATGGCGGCCACCGGCCTGGTGCTGGCCGTCCTGGCGGCACCCGCCCACGCTTTCTCCGATGATGAGGCCCGCAAGGCCATCCTGGATTTGCGCCAGCAAGTACAGCAGCAGAACGAGCAGAACCAACGCGCCAAGCTGCAATTGGCCGACCAGATCCAGTCGCTGCAACAGGAAATCGCCCAGTTGCGCGATCAGCTCGAACTGGTGTCGCGCCAGCAGCCCAGCGGCAACCGGCCGGGCGGCGCTCCGGGCGGGGCCAACCCGCCGGGGGCCACTGCCGGCGATCCGCAGGAACAAGCCGCCTACGATGGCGCCATCGATCTGTTCCGCAAGGGCCAATACAAGGACGCCTCCGAATCGCTGGCCGCGTTCACCGCGCTCTACCCCGCCAGCCAACTCGCGCCCAGCGCCCAGTTCTACCTGGGCAGCAGCCGTTATGCGCTGAAGGACTTCAAGGGCGCCATCGAGCAGTTGACCGCCATGGTGCAGAAGGCGCCCGACAACGCCCGCGCGCCGGACGCCCTGCTGGTCATCGCCGGCAGCCAGATCGAGCTGAACAACCGCGCCGGCGCCAAGACCACGCTGCAGCGGATCGTGCGCGACTACCCGACCACGCCGGCCGCCAACACGGCCAAGAGCCGCCTGCAATTGCTGCAGTAATGGCGCCAGCCGCCACCGCGGTTACCGCCTACCGGCACATCCTGCGCCGCCGCGCGGGGCTCATCGCCCTGCTGCTGGCGGCGATTTGCATTGGGCTGCTGCTGGACGTCGCCGTCGGGCCGTCCGGGCTGACGGTTGCCGAACTGTGGCAGACCCTGGGTGCGCCGGCATCGGCCGATCCGACGCTGCGCGTGATCGTCTGGGACATCCGGCTGCCCTACGCGTTGATGGCCGCGCTGGTGGGCATGGCGCTGGGCCTGGCCGGCGCCGAAATGCAGACCATTCTGAACAATCCCCTGGCCAGTCCGTTCACGCTGGGCGTCTCCTCCGCGGCCGCCTTTGGCGCGTCACTGGCGATCGTGCTGCACCTGGGCGTGCCCGGCCTGCCCGATAGCTGGCTGATCGCCGCCAATGCCTTCCTGTTCGCCATGCTCGCGGCGCTGCTGCTGGACGGCGTGGCGCGCCGGGGAGGCCTGAATACCTCGGGCGTGGTGCTGTTTGGCATCGCCATGGTGTTCACCTTCAATGCGCTGGTGTCGCTGGTCCAGTTCACCGCCAGCGCCGAAGCCTTGCAGAACCTGGTGTTCTGGACCATGGGCAGCCTGTCGCGTTCCAACTGGACCACGGTGGCCGCGCTTGGGCTGGCGCTGGCGCTGGCCTTGCCGCTGGCCATGCGCCAGTCCTGGAAGCTGACCGCGCTGCGCCTGGGCGAAGAACGCGCCGCCAGCTTCGGCGTGGACGTGCGCCGGGTGCGCGTGGCGGCGCTGGCGCGGGTCAGCCTGCTGTCGGCACTGGCAGTGGCGTTCGTCGGCACCATCGGCTTCATCGGCCTGATCGCACCGCACATCGCCCGCCGCCTGGTGGGCGAGGATCACCGCTTCTTCCTGCCGGGCAGCGCACTGGCCGGCGGCGTCATCCTGTCGCTGGCCTCGGTCGCTTCCAAGAACCTCGCGCCCGGTGTCATCGTGCCGGTGGGCATCGTCACTTCGCTGATCGGCATTCCGTTCTTCATCGCGGTGGTGCTGCGCCGGAGCCTGCCATGAGCGCCCAGTCAACCCCGCTGCTGGCGATCGACGGCCTGACCGCCGGCTATGGCAGCGTCGACGTGCTGCACGAGCTGTCGCTGCCCCCGCTGGGCGCCGGCCAGGTGACCGCCCTGCTGGGCCCGAACGGCAGCGGCAAATCGACACTGCTCAAGGCCCTGGCGGGCCTGGTGCGCCTGCGTGCCGGCCACGCGCGACTGGATCGCGTGGACCTGGGAGCCATGGATTTCGCGGCCCGCGCGCGCCATCTGGCGTACCTGCCGCAAAGCCTGCCCGCCGCCGTGCACCTGCGGGTGTTTGAGTCGGTGCTGGTGGCGGCCCGCGCCAGCGAGGCCGACGGGCCGCCGGCGGACCTGGACGCCATCGAACGGCTGCTGCAGCGGCTCGGCATCGGCCATCTGGCGTTGTGCTACCTGGACGCGTTGTCCGGAGGCCAAAAACAACTGGTGGGCCTCGCCCAGGCCCTGGTGCGGCGCCCGCGCGTGCTGCTGCTGGACGAGCCGCTATCGGCGCTCGACCTGAACTACCAATTCCACGTGATGCGGCTGCTGAAACAGGAAACCGCCGGACATGGCTTGATCACCCTGATCGTGCTGCATGACTTGAACGCGGCGCTGCAGCATGCCGACCGCGCGGTGATGATCCACGACGGCAGGCTGGCGGCGGCGGGCGCGCCGGCCGAGGTCATCACGCCCGCATCGCTGGCGTCGGTGTATGGCGTACGCGCCCGCGTCGAGACCTGTTCGCGTGGACGGCCGCAGGTGCTGATCGACGACCTGGAGGCCCGTCCGCACTGAGCCGGGTTCGGACTTGCATCGCCGAGGGCCTCCGGCCTGAGATTGCCGCGCCTCTAGGCGCGCTGCGCCACATCGGCAACCGGCGCGCCGGTCATGGCGGCCAGTTGCTGCGGCGTCAGGTTGAACACGGCATGCGGATGCCCCGCCGCCGCCCACAGGCTGTCGTACTGGAACAGATCCTGGTCGAGCAGCATCACCGGCTTGACCGCATGGCCGATGGGGCAGACGCCGCCGATGGCGTAACCGGTCATGTCTCGCACGAACTTGGCGTCGGCCTTGGCCAGCGCGCCGACCTGCTCCGCGACCTTGGACTCATCGACGCGGTTGATACCGCTTGCGATGACCAGCACCGGCGCGTCGTCGGCGGCCCGCCGGAAGATGATCGACTTGGCGATCTGCGCCACCTCGCACCCCAGCCCCGCCGCGGCTTCCGCCGAGGTCTTGCCGGTCTGCGGCAGCACCACCACCGGCTTGTCGTGGCCCAGCTCGGCCAGCAGGCGGGCGACGCGTCGGGCGGACTCGGGAAGATCGGCGGGGGTGGCGAGGGACATCTGGCGAACTCCGTTCAAGACAAAAAGATCGGGAACGAGTTTATCAGCCCGGCCAATGCCCCCGCCGCGGGCGCGGGCGGGCGGCCGCCGCGGAAACGAACCGGCTAGAATGCCCGCCTGGCTTCCCGACCCCGACCCGATGCGTTCCGAACCCGTCCTGCCCCTGCAAAGCGCCGATATCGGTGGCTATGCCATGTCCTATACCGAATACGGCGAGGGCGAGCCCTTGGTGCTGGTACACGGTTCGCTGTCCGACTGCCGCTACTGGAAGTCGCAGATGGCGCCGCTGGGCCGCTCGTTCCGGGTGCTGGCGGTGTGCCTGCGCCGCTACTGGCCCGAAGGCTGGGATGGCGCAGGCGATGGCTTCTCGGTAGCGCAGCATGGCGCCGACGTGCTAGCGTTCATCGACCGCGTGGCGGGCCAGCCGGCCCACCTGGTGGGCCATTCGCGCGGCGGCCGCGTGGCGCTGGAAGCGGCGTTGGCCCGGCCCGACGCATTGCGCAGCCTGACGCTGGCCGATCCCGGCCTGCCGCTGCCCGGTGGCGACGATGCCCGGGGCGGTTTTCGCCAGCGGGCGCTGGAGCTGATCCGCGACGGCGCCGTGGAAGAAGGCCTGGCGCTGTTCGTGGACACGGTGACCGGGCCGGATACCTGGCAGCGCATGGTGCCCTGGTTCAAGGAGATGGTGCGCGACAACGCCGGCACGCTGTTCGGCCAGGCTCGCGAAACCCCGGCCTCGCTGAGCCCGCACGAGATCGCCTCTCTGACCCTGCCGACGCTGCTGATCGGCGGCGCCTTGAGCCCCGACCCGTACCCCGCCGTGCTCGACGCGCTGGAGCGCTGGCTGCCGCAATCGCGGCGGGTGAACATCGCCGGCTCGTCGCACGGCATGAACCTGGGCAATCCGCGCGCCTTCAACGGCGCCATCGAATCGTTCCTGCGCGGCTGAACCTGAACCGCGCGCGCCGTCAGGGTTCGACCGACGGCGTGTGCTTGAGGCGCTTGAGCACGAAGGTCGAGCGGCTGTGGCGCACGCCGGGCAGCTTGTAGAGCCGCTTGCGCAGAAATTCCTCGTAGCCCTCGGTGCCGGCCACCGCGACCTTGATCAGGTAGTCGTACTCGCCCGTCACCAGGAAAGCCTCCACCACCTGCGGCAGGCGCGTGATGGCTTCGCCGAAACGCGCCAGGGTGTCGTCGTCGTGGTGTTCGAGCGTGACCTCGATCAGCACCGTGTCGGGCAGGCCCAGCGCCTTCTGGTTCAACAGGGCCGCGTAACCCTCGATCACGCCCGCTTCCTCGAGCGCCTTGACGCGGTTCCAGCAGGGCGTGGGCGACAGGCCAACCTGTTCAGCCAGCTTGAGGTTGGTGAGACGGCCGTCCGTGCGCAGGGCGCGCAGGATCTTGCGGTCGGTTTCGTCGATTCTGGGCAGCGTGGACATGGCGGGTAGGCAGCGAAAGACAACATCCCTATAAAATCTTATTTTAATAGATATATATTCTCCTCTCTCGCCAAAAGTGACGAGAATCAGGAAACCTATTTTCCAGATCCCGCCGTAGACTTTCCAGAAAGACGGGCATTACCCCGCCCGTCGGATCCAGCGCCCGCGCCGTGGCACAACCCGGCGCCGACGCCGGTGTAGTCCACCGCAGTGTGCCGCGCGCCGATCCGCGCGGCGGGAAATCATGTCTCACGCAGCAGCAGTACCCGCAAGAACCGGCCTGGGCCTGTCCGGCACCGCCATGCTCCTGGGCGCGCCGGCGCTATTCGCCTCCAACATGGTGGCTGCCCGCTGGGCCCACGACGCCGCCCTTCCCCCCGTTTTCCTGGCTTTCGGCCGCTGGCTGGTCGCCTTTCTGATCCTGTTGCCGCTGACCGCCCCCAGCCTGCTGCGCCATCGCCAGGCGCTGTGGCGCGGCCTGCCTACGCTGCTGCCGCTGGCGGTGCTGGGCATGGGCGTTGCGGTGGCGCCGCAGTACATTGGCGCCCAGAGCACCAGCGCCACCAACATAGCCCTGATCTTCTCGTGCAGCCCGATCCTGGTGGCGCTGCTGGAGGCGCTGATCTGGCGCAAGCCGCTCTCGCCCCTGCGCGCCGCCGGCCTGGCGCTGGCGCTGGGCGGCGTGCTGGTGGTGCTGACGCGCGGCGATGCGCGGGCGCTGGCGCGGCTGGCCTTCGGCCAGGGTGACCTGTGGGTGCTGCTGGCGGCCACCGGCTGGGCCTGCTACACGGTGCTGCAGAAGCGCCTGACGCTGCCGGCGGTGCCTGATGGCGCACGGCTGGCGGCGATGATGCTGGGCGGCGCCATCGCACTGGCGCCGTTCGCGGGCATCGAGGCCGCCGCCGGCACCGTCGCGCCATGGAGCGATCCGCGACTGGCCGCGGTGCTGCTGTTCCTGGCGGTGGTGCCCAGCCTGGGCGCGTACTACGTCTATGGCCGGCTTATCAGCCGCGCCGGGCCGGCCACGGCGGGCCTGTCGATGTTCCTGGTGCCGGTCTATGCCGCGCTACTGGCCTGGCCGCTGCTGGGCGAGGCGCCGCAATTGTTCCATGCCTATGGCTTCGTGATGATCCTGCTGGGCGTGAAGCTGGCCTCGTCGCGCATGCGCGCAGCGGCGGCTGGCGCCGCCGCGCCGGCCTGAAGAAAGGGCTGGCGGTTGAACGGCACCCGAAGAGTTGGACATCGATCCAACCTTTGGGAGGGTCGCCAGCCCTGCTTGCGCCTGAACCCAATCAACGGCCGGCGCCCTGCGCCGCGATCACTTCCTGCGCCACCTGGCGCGGCGCTTCGGCGTAGTGCTTGAACTCCATGGTGTAGGTGGCGCGGCCCTGCGTCAGCGAACGCAGCGAAGTGGAATAGCCGAACATCTCGGCCAGCGGCACCTCGGCGCGCACCACCTTGCCGCCGCCACCGGCGATGTCTTCCATGCCCTGCACCATGCCGCGACGCGAAGACAGGTCGCCCATGACGTTGCCGGTGAAGTCCTCGGGCGTTTCCACCTCGACCTGCATCATCGGTTCCAGCAACACCGGATCGGCGCGCCGCATGCCTTCCTTGAAGGCCATCGAGCCGGCCATCTTGAAGGCGTTTTCGTTCGAGTCCACATCGTGGTACGAACCGAAGAACAACGTCACCTTGACGTCGACCACCGGGTAGCCCGCCAGCACGCCAGCGTTGAGCGATTCGCGGATGCCCTTGTCCACCGCCGGGATGAACTCGCGCGGCACCACGCCGCCCTTGATGGCGTCGACGAATTCGTAGCCCTTGCCCGGTTCCTGCGGCTCGAGCTTGAGCACCACGTGGCCGTATTGGCCACGACCGCCCGACTGCTTGACGAACTTGCCTTCGACTTCGTCACAGGTCTTGCGGATGGTCTCGCGGTAGGCGACCTGCGGCTTGCCCACCGTGGCCTCGACCCCGAACTCGCGCTTCATGCGGTCGACCAGGATTTCCAGGTGCAGCTCGCCCATGCCGGAAATGATGGTCTGGCCGGATTCCTCGTCGGTGCGCACGCGGAACGAGGGGTCTTCCTGCGCCAGCCGGCCCAGGGCGATGCCCATCTTTTCCTGGTCGGCCTTGGTCTTGGGTTCGACCGCCTGCGAGATGACGGGCTCGGGGAACACCATGCGTTCGAGCACGATGACGTGCGCCGGATCGGTCAGCGTGTCGCCGGTGGTGACGTCCTTGACGCCGACGGCGGCGGCGATGTCGCCGGCATAGACCTCGGTGATCTCGCGCCGCTCGTTGGCGTGCATCTGCAGAATGCGGCCCAGGCGCTCCTTCTTTTCCTTGACCGGGTTGTAGACCGAGTCGCCGGACTTGACCACGCCCGAGTAGACGCGGAAGAACACCAGTTGTCCAACGAACGGGTCGGTCATGATCTTGAAGGCCAGCGCCGAGAATGGTTCCTTGTCGGTGGGATGGCGCTCGATTTCATGGTCGCGTTCGTCGTGGCCCTTGATGGCGGGCACGTCGACCGGCGACGGCAAGTAGTCGATGACCGCGTCCAGCATGGCCTGCACGCCCTTGTTCTTGAAGGCGCTGCCGCACAGCATCGGCACGATCTCGTTGGCGACCGTGCGCTGGCGCAGGCCCTGCTTGATCTCGGCTTCGGTCAGCGCCTCGCCGCCCAGGTATTTCTCCAGCAGCGTTTCATTGGCCTCGGCGGCCTTCTCGACCATTTTTTCATGCCATTCCTGCGCCTGCGCCTGCAGCGCCGGCGGGATGTCGCGGTACTCGAAGCGCACGCCCTGGCTGGCGTCGTCCCAGATGATGGCCTTCATCTTGACCAGGTCGATCACGCCCTCGAAGCCGTCCTCGGCGCCCACCGGCAGTTGCACCGGCACGGCGTCGCCCTTGAGGCGTTCGCTGATCTGGCGCTGCACGCGCAGGAAGTCGGCGCCGACGCGGTCCATCTTGTTGACGAAGGCCAGCCGCGGCACGCGGTACTTGTTGGCCTGGCGCCAGACGGTCTCGGATTGCGGCTGCACGCCGCCGACCGCGTCGTAGACCATGACGGCGCCGTCCAGCACGCGCATGGAGCGTTCGACCTCGATGGTGAAGTCGACGTGGCCCGGCGTGTCGATGATGTTGATGCGGTGTTCGGGGTAGTTGCCTGCCATGCCCTTCCAGAAGGCAGTGGTGGCGGCGGACGTGATGGTGATGCCGCGCTCCTGCTCCTGCTCCATCCAATCCATCACGGCGGCGCCGTTATGGACTTCGCCGATCTTGTGGGTGATGCCGGTATAGAAGAGGATGCGCTCGGTAGTCGTCGTCTTGCCCGCGTCGATGTGGGCGCTGATGCCGATGTTCCGGTATAGCTCGATAGGCGTCTTGCGAGTCATGGCCTCGTTCCTTGCAGTAATCACCAGGAGTGGGCGGCAGGTCCGACCGGATACTGCCGCGGCGGGCGCCATGCCGCGTTGAGAGGTGTGCTCGGGTGTTGCGAAACCGCGCCCGCACTATCCTTGAATATTACGCGCCGCGAGCCGCTTTACAAGCTTTAGCCATAAGCGCCATAGGGGTGGGGCGGACATGAAAAAGCCCCTCGGCGAGGAGGGGCTTGGCATGGCATCGGCGCCGGCGGGCCTGACAGTGCCCTGACATCGGCGGCGACCCGCGGGATTACTTCTTTTCTTCCTTGACGCGGTACACCAGCACGGCGGTGCTGGCCAGCGACAGCACCTTGGCGGTGACGCTGCCCAGCAGCAGGCGCGACAGGCCGCTGCGGCCGTGGCTGCCAATGAAGATCAGGTCGCAGCCGGCGTCGGCGGCAGCCTGCACGATGCCGTCGGCCACGTTGAAGTTGGACACGGCGCGCGCCTCGGACTTAACGCCGGCGGTGTCGGCGCGGTCAGTGATCTGCTTGAGGTACTTGTCGGCCTGCTCGGCCGAGGCCTTTTCGTAGTCTTCGTCGGTGATGGCATAGGCCGCGGCCATGCCGTCGAAACCGATGGTGGCGGCGAACGGCTGCGTCACGTAGAGGGCGACGACGTCAGCGCCCACGGAGCGCGCGAAGGTAATGCCGGCGTTGGCGGCTTGGGCCGACAGCGGCGAGCCGTCGGTGGGAATCAGGATCTTCTTGAACATCTTGCCTGCTCCTGTTTGAGAGGAAACTCCATGCTACCGGAAACCCGCCAGGTTCACATCAAGCGAACCCGGGGGCCTTGACGCGCATCAACCCAATTGCTGGGCGGCGGCGAACAGATTGGTGCAGCGGGTGCCGGTGCGGCAGTACGCCAGCACGGGGCCCGGCAGGGTGCGCAGCAGTTCGGCGAAGCGGACCACGTCGGCCGCGGTCATGGCACTGCCGACGACCGGCTGGTATTCGATTTTCAGGCCGGCGGCGGCAGCGGCCCTGGACACGTCGGCGGCGGTCGGCTGGTCGGGGCCGCCCTCGAAGTCGGGGCGGTTGATGATGACGCTTTTGTAGCCGGCGGCGGCCACATCAGCCATGTCGTCAGGCCCCAGTTGCGGGGCGACGGCGAAATTCTCGGTAAGGGGCTTGATCGGTGCGGACATGGCGATTCCTGGATGAGGTGAATTGCATATTATTGTAGGAGCGGTTTCAGGCGAAGAGCTTTTCCAGCACATTCCACACACCGCGGTCATCGGCCATGGAGACCGAGAAGCGCAGCATGGTCGACGGCCCCTGAGACGGCGAAAACAGGGTGCCGGGGGCCAGCAGCATGCCGCGATCGGCCGCGGCGCGGGCCAGCACCTCGCTGTCGCGGCCACAGTCGGCCCAGACGAACATGCCGGCCTGCGGTTCGTGCTTGATCGTCAGCCCCAGCTTGAGCAACCCTTTCAGGCAGCGCTGGCGGGCCTCGTCCACCCGCTGGCGCACGCGCTCTATATGGCGCCGGTACTGACCTTCCATCAGCACACGATGCACCACCCGTTCGCCCAGTTCGGGCGAAGTCAGGCCCGCCAGCATTTTCAGGTCGGCCAGCTTCTGCAGCAGGTCGGGGTTGGCGGCCAGGTAGCCCACGCGCAGGCTCGCCGCCAGCATCTTGGAGTAGCCGCTGACCAGGATGACGCGATTGAGCCGGTCCAGCACCGCCAGCTTCATGGCGCCGCCGGGATGCAGTTCGCCGTAGGTGTCGTCTTCCACCACCATGAAATCGTGGCGCTCGGCGATGCGCAGGATGTCGTAGGCGGCGCCGGCCGACAGGGTGTGGCCGGTGGGGTTGTGGACCGCGCTGTTGATGATGAACAGTTTCGGCTTGTGCTGCGCCGCCAGTTGTTCGAGCAAGGCGGTATCGGGGCCGTCGGGACCGCGCGGCACGCCGATCAGCCGCGCGCCGAAGGCCGCCAGGCGGCCGAAGATGACAAACCAGGCCGGGTCCTCCACCAGCACGGTGTCGCCCGGCTGCACCAGCAGGCGGGCGATCAGGTCCAGCGCATGGGTAACGCCATTGGTGGTGAGCAGGTTGCGCTCGGGATGGGCCGGCACGCCGTCGCTCTGCAGCGAGGCGGCGATCTGCTGGCGCAACGGTGAAAACCCCTGTGGGTGGCCATAAGACACGAGATGGCCCCGCACCGAACGGCCCACCGCGCGCACCGCGCCCGCCACCATGTCGGGATCGAGCCAGTCGGCCGGCAACAGGCCGGCGCCGCCGGGCATGCCGGGGCCGCCGCCCTCGCGGAACATGCTGCGCAGCAGCCAGGCGATATCGACCCGCGCCGGCGGCGTGAAATTCTGCGTCGACGCGGGCAGGGCCACCGGGGCCAGCGGCCCGCTGCGGGCGCGCACGAAAAAGCCGGCGCCGCGCCGCGACTGCACCAGGCCGCGCGCCACCAGTCGGTCGTAAGCCTCCACTACGGTGAAGCGGCTGACGCCGGACTGCTCGGCCATCTTGCGAATGGACGGCAGCCGGGTCCCGGGGCGCAGGCCCTGTTCGTCGATGCGCCGGGCCAGACCATCGGCCAATTGCGCCACCAGCGTGGCGTCGGCCTGGCGCACGGGCTGCCAGGGCATGGAAGGCGAAGCAACTGTCATGGGGATTTCACCAGGCCAGTGGTTGAAGTGACATGTATAAGTGTACCGGTACTGTACCGATAACTATGCGTAGAGTGACAGCAATGGCATCAGCCCGCAAGCCCCGCGGACCTGGCCCTTTTCCGACGCCCCGCCATGAACCGCTCCGTGCCGTATTCCACCCTGCAGGCCGCCCCCGCCGCGTCGCCCTGGGAAGGCTACGGCTACGGCTTCCTGGGGGTGCTGGTGTTTTCGCTGACGCTGCCGATGACGCGCGTGGCGGTGACCGAATTGCCGCCGCTGCTGGTGGGGCTGGGACGCGCCCTGCTGGCTGCGGTGCCGGCCCTGGCGCTGCTGTGGCTGACCCGCAGCCGCCGCCCCGGGCGCGCGGAATGGCCGGGCGTGATCCTGGCCGCGCTGGGCATCGTGGTCGGCTGGCCGCTGGCCTCGTCGCTGGCGATGCAGACCGTGGCCTCCTCGCATGGCGCGGTGTTCAACGGCCTGCTGCCGCTATCGACCGCCGCCTTCGCGGCCTGGCGCAGCGGTGAACGGCCCTCGCCCGCATTCTGGGCCTGGGCCGCGGTGGGCGCCTTGCTGGTGGCGGCGTTCGCCTTGCGCGAGGGCCACGGCGCGCTGTCGATCGGCGACTTCTGGCTGCTGCTGGCGGTGCTGCTGGGCGGGCTGGGCTATGCCGAGGGCGCGCGCGCCGCGCGCACGCTGGGTGGCTGGCGCACCATCTGCTGGGCGCTGGTGATCAGCGCGCCGGTGCTGGCCGTGCCGGTGGGCTGGATGGCCGCGCGGCAGCCCGGCTGGCCGGACGCGAACGTGATCGCGGCCAGCGCCTACCTGGCGTTCGGTTCGATGTTCGTGGGATTTTTCGCCTGGTACCGCGGCCTGGCCGCGGGCGGCATCGCCCGGGTCGGGCAGATTCAACTGCTGCAGCCGTTCCTGACGGTGCTGGCCGCAGCCCTGTTTTTCGACGAAGCGGTGGACTCGGGCACGTACCTGTTCGCCGCCGCCGTCATCGTGGTCATCGCCGGCGGACGCCGCGCGATCATTGGAGTCAAGAAATGACGTTGTTCCCCGCCAGCCTGGCCGATGTGCCGCTCGCTTCCCTGTCCTTGCTGGGTCCCCTGGCGCTGTTCGCCCTGGTCAGTTCGATCACGCCCGGGCCCAACAACGTCATGCTGGCCGCGTCCGGCCTGAACTTCGGCTTCCGCCGCAGCATGCCGCACCTGCTGGGGGTGAACCTCGGCTTCACCCTGATGATCTTCCTGGTGGGCGTGGGGCTGGGCTCGGTGTTCCAGCAGGTGCCGCAGTTGTACACGGTGCTCAAGTACGTGGGCGCCGCCTACCTGCTGTACCTGGCCTGGAAGATCGCCAACTCGGGCGGCATGGAGGACGGCGCCGTCAGCGGCAAGCCGATGACCTTTCTGCAGGCGGCCGCGTTCCAGTGGGTCAACCCCAAGGCCTGGGTGATGGCCGTCGGCGTCATCGCCACTTACACGCCGCAGGCCGGCTTCTTCTCCAATCTGGTCATCGCCACGCTGGTGTGCGGCATCGTCAACCTGCCCAGCATCGGCATCTGGGTCACGTTCGGCACGGCCCTGCGGCGCGTGCTGCACAAGCCCTGGGCAATCCGCGCCTTCAACATCAGCATGGCCCTGCTGCTGGTGGCCTCGCTGTATCCGGTGGCGCTGGAAGCCTTCCACTGACGCGGCCGGATCAGGCCAGCAATGCGACCACCACGGCGGGCGTGACCAGCACGTTGAACAGCCCGGCCATCACCATCACGAGCCCCGCCACCGCGCCCTCTTCGGCCGCCAGCTCGCGGGCCTTGGCGGTGCCGGCGCCGTGCGCGCCCATGCCGAACAGGGCGCCGCGCGCCAGGGCCGAGCGCAGCGGCAGCCAGCGGCGCATGCACTGGCCTATGGCCGCGCCGAACACCCCGGTGACGATGACGAAGACCGCGGTCAGGTCCGGCGCGCCGCCGACGTGCGAGGACACCGCCACCGCAAACGGCGTGGCAACCGAGCGCGGCAACAGGCTCAGCCGCAGATCCGGCGGCAGGCCCAGCAGGCTGCCCAGCGACCAGGCGCTGAGACCGGCAATGGCGCTGCCGACCACCACGCCTGCCGCCAGCACCGGCCAGTAGCGACGGATCAGCGCGCGCTGCTCGTACAGCGGCAACGCGAAGGCGACGATCACGGGCCCCAGCATCATCATCAACCAGTGCGAGCCCGACATGTAGTCGCGGTAGCCGGTATGCAGCACCAGTGCCAGTATCAGCAGCAGGGCCGGCGCCACCACCAGCGTGGAGGTCCACCAATAGGCGTAGCGCCGGTAGAACAGGCGCGCGCAGGCATAGGCCAGCACGGTGGCCAGCGGCCAGAACAGCAGATTGAATTCAGCCCGCATGGCGGTTCATCCAGCGGTAGCAGAGGTCGATCGTCAACGCGGTGCCAGCCATGACCAGCGCCGTGCCCAGCAGGATCACCGCCAGCAGCTTGGCGCCCAGCACGCCCAGGAATTCGCGGTGGTCCAGCAGCGACATCACCGCGGGCACGAAGAACAGCAGCATTTCGCCCAGCAGCCAGCTCGCGCCCCGGTGCACGTTGCGCACCCGCAGCAGGCCCGAAGCCAGCAAAACCAGCACCAGCGCCATGCCGATGACGCCGCCCGGCACCGGCAGGCCGGCGGCGTTGGCCAGCATCTGGCCCAGCAGGGAGAACAGAGTGATGAGGACGATCTGCAGCAAGCGGCTGCGGCGCAGCAGGCTGCGCAGGAGGACGGAATGGCGTGGGCGAGACATGGGGAGGGATTCCAGCGGATGGAAACGTTTTACGCCTGCCCGCGGCATAGATAAAATGAATTTGTTGAATCCAACCCATTCCAATCAGGCATAACCATGGATCTACGACCATTGCGCGCGCTGGTGGAGGTGGTCCGCCAGGGCGGTTTTTCCCAGGCGGCCAAAACCGTGTTCGCCACCCAGCCCACGGTCAGCAAGGCCGTGCGCCAGTTGGAGGACGAAATCGGCATGCCGCTGCTCGATCGCCAGGCGCAGCCGCCGCGGCTGACCGAGGCCGGCGAGATCGTCTACCGCCGCGCTGTCAGGATGTTGGCCGAACGCGACGATCTGTACGCCGAGCTGGACGAGCTGCGCGGCCTGAAGCGCGGCGTGCTGCGGCTGGGCCTGCCTCCGCTGGGCAGCAACGCGCTGTTCGCGCCGATGTTCGCGCGCTTTCGCAGCCGCTATCCGCAGATCGAGATCAGCCTGCTCGAACATGGCGGCCATCGGCTCGAGGAAATGGTGATGGCCGGCGAGATCGAGTTGGCCGCCTCGCTGCGGCCGGAATCCGGCGAGCTCGACTGGCAACCGGTGGCGCGCGAACCATTGATCGCGCTGCTGCCCGCCGACCACGCCTGCGCGCGGGCCGGGGCCATCGGCCTGGATCAGTTGCGTGACGCGCCCTTCATCCTGTTCGAGCGCGGCTTCGCGCTCAATCGGGTCATCCTGGACGCCTGCCAGCGGGCCGGCTTCGCGCCGGCGGTCGCCGCCCGCAGCGGCCAGATCGACTTCATCGTGGCGCTGGTCATGGCGGGCATGGGCGTGGCCTTCCTGCCGCGCCTGAAGGCCAACGAGGAACGGCATGCAGGCCTGGCGCGGGTGCCGCTGCGCGATCCCGGCACGGACTGGGAGATGGGCCTGGTGTGGCGCCGCGGCGGCTATCTGTCGCACGCCGCCCAGGCCTGGCTGGCGCTGGCGCGCGAGATGCATCCGGATACCGCTTGACGCGAGCCGCCAACATCCGCCGTTGTATGCTGGCGCCGGTACCGTGTCCGTCGGCACGGGTCATATCCTCCATGCCCGCCCTGCCCCGCCTCACCTTGCGCCGCCTGATCGGCGCCGCCGTGCTCGCCGCCGCCAGCGTGGTCGGCTGCTCGCAGCTCGACTCCTGGCAGCGCCAGACCATTTTCTCGCCGCAATCCGAACCGCAGACCTGGTGGCGCGAACCCGCCAAGGGAACGCAGGTCTACGACCTGGCCCTGGCCAATGGCGACCAGGTCCGAGCCTGGTACTGGCAGAGTCCCCAGGCCAATGCGCCGACCGTACTGTATCTGCATGGCGCGCGCTGGAACCTGAACGGCAGCGCCTTCCGCATCGACGGCTGGACCCGCAAGGGCTATTCGATCCTGGCGATCGACTACCGCGGTTTCGGCGCCTCGACGCCGCGCCTGCCGTCCGAATCCAGCGCGCTCGAAGACGCCATGGCCGGCCTGAAGGAACTGGCCCGCCTGCAACCGGATCCGGCGCGCCGCTTCGTCTACGGCCACAGCCTGGGCGGCGCCATCGCCATTGACCTGGCATCGCGGCCGGGCCAGCCCGATTTCGCCGGCCTGATCGTGGAATCCAGCTTCACCAGCATCAGCGCCATGCTGGCCACCATGAAGTGGGGCCGCGTGCCCGGCGCCAACCTGCTGGTGACGCAACCATTCGACTCGGTCGACAAGGTGGCCGCCATGCACACGCCGATGCTGTTTATGCACGGCACCGCCGACCGCGTGGTGCCGCACACCATGAGCGACGAACTCTACGCCGCCGCGCGCAGCGTGGCGCCCGACCTGAAGCGGCTGGTCAAGATCGAGGGCGCGACCCATTCGGGCGCGTTCCGCAGCGGCAAGCAGTACGACGACGCCGTCAAGGCCTTCATCCAGGACGCCAGCCGCGCATATCGCCGCAAGGCCGGCTGACGCAGGCCCTGCCGGCAGCCGCGGCAGGACACGGCGTCATCATCCCCCCGATTCCCATCGTCTGCCCTGGAAGCGTCGCGCCTGCTCCGGGGACTTGCTGTTTGCCCTGCGAAACATCGCGCCCCCAACCGTTGATGGCAGGAGCAGAACCCAAACGGCACGCCGCCGACGTCGCCTACGACCAGATCGAGAGCATCATCGCCACCCCGCAATTGCAGCCGGGCAGCACGGTGGCTGAAGCCGATCTGGTCGAACAGACCGGCCTGGGCCGCCATCCGGGGCGCGGATTCGCTGATGGACTACCTGGAGATGTTCACGCGCAAGGTGATTGACGCGTAGCGCTCGCGGCCGGGGCGGCGGCGTCCTTGGCGCCGCGCGCCAGCCAGGCCAGGACGCGCGGGCGGGCGCGGTCGTAGCCCAGGTTGTAGAAGAAGGCGTACGGCAGGTAGAACAGCACCAGCGCGATGTCCAGCACGAAGGCCTGCCACAGGCTGATGTTCAGCCACCAGGCGGCCAGCGGGATCACGATCAGGATCAGCCCGAGCTCGAAGCCGAACGCGTGGATCACGCGCACGCGCAAGTTGCGGGTGATGCCCAACCGGTTTTCCAGGCGGTCGAAGCCGGCGTTGTAGATCATGTTCCAGACCAGCGCGATCCAGGCGATCACGGCGGTCAGCACGCCCATTTCGAACAGCGATTTGCCCATGGCCCAGGCGGCCACCGGCGCGCACAGGCCGATGGCGAGGATTTCGAACAGGAAAGCGTGGATGAAGCGCTCTTTGATGGTTTTCTTGGCTTGCGTCATGACCCACCTCTGAGGTCGTTTGTTTCAGTGACCGAGGGATTTTCGACGATATTTCCGGTACGATAAAGATAGAATCCATCGGAAAATCCGATACAACACCCGACATGCGCCATTCCCTGGAATCCCTGGCCACCTTCGCCCAGGTGGCCGCCGAAGGCACGTTTTCAGCCGCGGCCCGCAAGCTGGGCAAGAGCCAGTCCACCGTCAGTGAGACCATCGCCAACCTGGAGGTCGACCTGAACGTGGCCCTGTTCGACCGCAGCCAGCGGCAACCGGCGCTGACCGAGGCCGGCCAGGTGCTGCTGGGCCAGGCCTTGCAGGTGCTGGCGGCCAACGACCGCCTGAACCGCAGCGCCAGCCAACTGTCGGCCGGACTGGAGCCGCGCCTGACCGTGGTGCTGTCGGATACGTTTCAGTCCGAAACCTTCGAGACCATGCTCAGCCAGATCGACCAGCGCTATCCGGCGCTGCGCTTCGAGTGCCTGATCGCGGAATACGAGGATGTGGTGGCGCTGGTGCAGCAGGGCCGCGCCCACCTGGGACTGATGGCGGCGCAGGAAAGCTATCCGCCCGACATGGCCCACGCAACGCTGCGCGAGGCGTCGGAGATCGTGTTGTGCGCAGGCCGTGGCCATCCGCTGGCAGCGCTGCCGGCGGTAACCGGGGACCACCTGAAAGCCGCCCGCGAACTGCGCCTGAGCACCTACGAACTGGATGACAAGGAAGCCGCGTCGTCGCATTCGACCTGGTCGGCGCCGGGCTACCTGATGCTGTTGGAAATGGCCACCCTGGGGTTCGGCTGGACCGAGCTGCCGCGTTGGATGCTGCAACGCTTTGGCGGCGGACAACTGGTGGAACTGACGGTGCCGGGCTGGCCGCGCCAGATCCGGGTGGACGCTGTCTGGTCGACCCGCCGGCCGCTGGGACCGGCCGGCGCCTGGCTGCTGCAGAATCTGACGCAGGCCTAGCGCGTCCGGCCACAGGCCGGGCGTTGCCGCGCGAGCCGCAATCGGCCGCTAAGGCCTGTCCGCGCTAAGGGGTGCCTCGCACAGGCCCCGACGGCTCACCGAACGCGCGGCGTTCCGCGGCAGGCGCGCGATACGCACGCCGTTGGCGGCCAGCCAATCGCCCAGCTTGGGGCAGGCCAACACCTCGTATTCGGCGCGGCGCTGGCGCGCCATGGCGCTGTCGCCGTGGCTGCCCTTGGCCGGATGGCACATCAGCAGGTCGCAATCGCGCGCATTGAACAGCCAGTTCTGCAGCAGATCGGCGTAGCGCCGCTTGCCGCCGTCGAAGCCATAGACGCCCAGCAGGCGGCGATTGGTGCGCAGGCCCTCGCGGCGCGCGCGGCGTCCCAGTTCGGCCGCGCCCAGCGCGCCGATGATGCGTGCCTTGAGCGATTCCTTCAGCGGAATGCCGCAAAGCATGCCGGGCGCGGTCTGGCGCAACCAGGGCATGCGGGCCGCGTAGCGTTGCCTGAGCAGGGCCAGCAGGCGCTCGCGGATCACCGGCAACTGGTGCACGTGCTGGTGGCCATCGACGTAATCGGGAGCGCGGCCGAAGGCAGCTTCGAAGGCGTCGAACTGACGCGCCAGGTGCTGGTCGACCCAGTCCACGTCCAGGCGCCGGGTGTAGGCGCGCAGGATCAGGCGCGCCAGCGAAGGCAGGTCGGCGTCGTCCCCGCCGCCAAGCGGCTCGGTGAAATTCACGTGCAGGCCGAGGTCGACGTCCAGCGCCGCCAGCCGCGTGGCATTGGCCCTGACGGTAGGGCCCAGCGAGAGGCAACTGACGGCGCTCACGCGGCCCATCGCGGCAAGCGCGATCATGCCTTCATCAATGTCGCCATTCATGCCAAAATCGTCACCGCAAACCACTATGCGTTTGGTCAAATCCTCACCCCGCCTTTCTTCGTCAACACGCCCCACATGCGCGCCCTGGTCCAGCAAGTCATCCTGTTCATCGCCGTTGGATGCGCAGCGGCCGCCACGCATTGGGGCGTTGCCGTCACCTGCGTGGAGGCCTTCGGCGCCGCGCCGCTGCTGGCCAACCTGGTCGGCTGGCTGGTGGCGTTCGTCGTTTCCTTCAGCGGACACTACCGGCTCACGTTCAGACATTCGAAAACACCCTGGACCATAGCAGCCCGCCGTTTCTTCTTCATTTCAGCCGCAGGCTTCATCATCAATGAATCCGCGTACGCCTGGTTGCTGCGAGTAACGGCGGTGCGCTATGACATCCTGCTGGCCCTCATCCTGGTCGGCCTGGCGTTCGCCACCTTCATCACGAGCCGGCTTTGGGCGTTCCGCCACAAGTCCGCTGCTTGAAGGCGGCGTCCGACACCACCCGCCA
Source organism: Achromobacter sp. 46006 (assembly GCF_059761975.1). NCBI lineage: Bacteria > Pseudomonadati > Pseudomonadota > Betaproteobacteria > Burkholderiales > Alcaligenaceae > Achromobacter > Achromobacter sp. 46006. The sequence continues at coordinate 90,060 of NZ_JCBANN010000008.1, read as the reverse complement.
GATCACGTATTTCACGCTGGTCGCCACCGGTTCCAGGCCGGCCAGGGCACGGTAACTGCCCGCGTCCGATCTGGTGCCCCAGACCCAGTAGCGGGCGCCGTCGGGCGCCGCGCACAGCCGGGCGTGGAATTCATCCGAACTGATCAGAACCTGCTTGCCGATCTCGGGCTCGAACTTGGCCGCGTCGTAGAGTTCCTTGCGCCAGTTGTCGCGCACCGGCACTTCCGGGTTGAGCCAGTCATCCACCACCCAGCTCGGCTTGGGCGCCTGGGCATACAACGCCAGGTCGAACGGGTAGGTGTGCAGCGAGACATAGGTATCGCCCGGCTGCGCCAGCGGCCGGATCACGGCAGCCAGCGGCCCTGCGCTGCCCCGGGCACTGTGGGCGGCGATGCCGATGGCCACCACGCAGATGCCGGCGCCGACCCCGGCGCAAATCCGCACCAGGCGCGAGAACAGGGCATCGGCCTTCTGGCGCCCGGCGGCCACGATCACTTCGGCCAGCAGGAAGGCCAGGGGCGGCAGCGCCGGCACCACATAGCCGATCAACTTGGATTTGGGCAGCGAGAAAAAGCCCACCACCACCACGCACCAGATCAGCGCCAGGCGCCGCAGGTCGCGTTGGGGGCCCTCGGCCCAGAAGGCCTTGCGCAGCATCCCTCCGCCCCACAACGACCAGGGCAGGCTCAGTCCCACCACCACGGGCAGGTAGAACCAGAACGGCTGGGCGTTGTTGAAGCCGCTGGCGGCAAAGCGCTGGAAGTGCTGGTAGACGAAGAAGTAGTCATAAAAGCCGGGGTAGCGGATCTGCATGAGCGCGAACCACGGCACGGCCACGGCGGCGAACACCAGCAGCGCCGGCGGCCACAGCAGCGCGGCCAGCGCGCGCCAGCGGCGGCCCCACACCAGCCAGATGAACAGGATGGCGCCGGGCAGCACCAGGCCGATGAGCCCCTTGGCCAGCACCGCCAGCCCGGCCAGCGCCGCGGCCGCCAGCGACATCCAGCGATAGGCCTGGCCGCGCTCCAGGCGCAGCACTACATCGGCCGCCGCCAGCACGCACAACGTGATCATGCCGGCCACCAGCATGTCCAGGTTGGCGAACTGGGCGCCGCCGTAGAAAAACGGCAGGGTGGCCAGCACCAGCGCGGTCAGCGTGGCCGTGGCGGCATCCCGGTAGCGCCGCACGAAACCGTACAGCGCGGCCAGCGCGGCCCAGGCGATCAGCAACGACGGCAGGCGCGCGGCCCAGGGATGCACACCGAACACGCTGAACGACAACTCGGTGAGCCAGTAATAAAGCGGCGGCTTGTGGAAGTACGGCATGCCGTCGAGCAGCGGCACCATGTGCGAGCCGCTGCGCAGCATGTCCCAGGCGACACCGGCGTAACGGCCCTCGTCGGGCAGCGTCAGGGGGCGCACCCAGGCCAGGAAGGCCAGCCAGAGGCCGATGGCGAGCAGGAATCGTCCTGCCGGCGGGATCCAGTTGGAACGCGCCGGGTCTTGCTTGGCGGCGTCCATCAATGCGGGACCTTGTCGGTACGGGCGGCCTGCCCTTGGCGGCGACGCACCACGAATAGCGGGCGCCCCTTGACCTCGTCGAAGATGCGGGCGACGTACTCGCCCACCACGCCCAGCGAGATCAGGTTGACGCCGGCGAAGAACAGGACGGCGGTGACGATCGTGGTCCAGCCGGAAACCGGATTGCCAGACACCAGATAATCGACCACCAGGTAGGTGGCGTAGGCCATCGCCAACACCGCGAACAGCACGCCGACCAGGCTGACCAGGCGCAACGGCCAGGTGGTGAATGCGGTCAGGCCGTCCAGCGCCAGCCGCGCCAGGCGCATGCCGCCGAAGCGGCTGTCACCATGCATGCGTTCGTCGGGCGTGTAAGGCAGCGCTTCGCCCTTGAAGCCGACCCAGGCGTACAGGCCTTTCATGAAACGGGTGCGCTCGGGCAAGGCGTTCAACGCATCGACCACGTTGCGGCTCATCAGGCGGAAATCGCCGGCATGGGCCGGCACATCCACGCCCCGGGCGCCGCTGAGCAATTTATAGAACCAGCGGGCGCCGGTGCGCTTGATCCAGGATTCATCGCTGCGGCTCTCGCGCACCGCGTAGACCATTTCGGCCCCGGCGGCCCAGCGCGCCAGCATCTGCTCGATCAGGGCCGGCGGGTGCTGCATGTCGGCATCCAGGCAGATGACGACGTCGCCGGTGGCGCTTTCCAGGCCGGCGCTGAGCGCGGCCTCCTTGCCGAAATTGCGCGACAGTTGCACGTAGCGGAACCCGTCATATTGCGACCATTCGGCCATCAGCGCCTCGGTGCCGTCGGTGCTGCCATCATCCGCGACGATGATCTCCCAGCCGGTGCTCAACGCCGCCAGCCGGCTGCGCAACAGGGGCAGCAGCACGCGCAGGTTCTCGCATTCATTGAGGCAGGGAATGACGCAGGTGACGCAAGCGTCGTAGGGCACATTGGCGGCAGCCGTGCGCCAGACCGCGTCCACGGGAAGCGGTTTGGCCAGCATTGGTTGCCCCATGGGCTCGGACCGGAATTGGATATGCATGATGCTCGGCAAGGGGAATGCGGGAGACTATGCCGCGCAGTATGCGCAAGACGTCGTTGAATTTTCATCAAATGCGCCGGCTATCGGACCAGGGGCAAAGCAGACCGATTCTGGAAACGATGGCGCCGGCCTCGGGCGAGGCGGTGCGAGAACGTCGCCTTATTACGTCCCCATTTTTTGGAGCGCGCGGCGCAACCCTTCGCGGGCATCGGTAAAATGCGCGAAGCTCTTGTTTTCACGGGTAGTTATGCAATATCGAGTCCGCCCCATGCTGAGCGGCGACGTGGACGGCATCCTGGACGTCCAGGCCCGCGCCTATCCGGATTTCCTGCTGGAAAGCGCCTGTTTCTTCCTGAACCGGCTGGCGCTGGCGCCGGCGCATTGCTGGGTGGCGCAAGCCGCCAGCGGCCCCGCCGCGCAAGGCCTGCTGGGGTATCTGGTGTCGTATCCCTGGGACGCGGGCCTGCCGCCCAGCCTCGACGCGCCGCTGGCCGCCCTGCCCGCGGCCGCCGACCACTGGTTCCTGCACGACTGCGCGGTGGCGCCGGCCGCCCAGGGACTGGGCGTAGGCCAGGCGCTGCTGCGCGCGGCGGCCGGATACGCGGCACAGGCTGGGCTGCGCCGCGCCAGTCTGGTGTCGCTGGGCCCGGCCGTGGGCTATTGGACCCGCCACGGTTATGCGCCGGTCACTGCCAGCGACCGCCGCCTGGCCGCCAAACTCGAAGGTTACGGGCCGCATGCCACCTACATGGCGCGCGCCTTTCCGTTCTGACTCCGGAGGGCCCGCGCCCTCCTCCCGTGGTTGCCGCGTGCCGCATGGCCGGCGCCCCGTTAAGATGGGAGCACGATCCCGGAAAAACAGGGCGGCAACCATCCCGACAGCCTGACTTCGCTGCGTCCCGCCAGGGCGCGAAGGTTTCCATGATTTCACTCTCGCCCGTCCAATCCCTGCTGGCCTGCTGCCTGGTACTGGCCATCGGTCGCGTGCTGACCACCCGCATCGGCGTGCTGGCCCGCTACAGTATCCCCGACCCGATTGTCGGCGGCCTGCTGTTCGCGATCGGCGCCTATGCGCTGTCGGCCTGGGGCGGCCATGCCATATCGCTTGAAACCAGCATCAAGCCGACCCTGTTGCTGCTGTTCTTCGGCTGCATCGGCCTGACGGCGAACCTGAAACTGCTGGCCAAGGGCGGACCGCGCCTGATCGCCTTCCTGCTGGCGCTGGTGCCGTTCCTGGTGCTGCAGAACCTGGTCGGGCTGGGGATGGCCTGGTTGCTGGACATGCATCCGCTGATGGGGCTGCTGGGGGGCACCATCACGCTGGTCGGCGGGCACGGCACGGGCGCGGCCTATGCCAGCCGCTTCGCCGACGTCAACAACATCCAGGACGTGATGGCCCTTGCCATGACCGCGGCAACCATGGGCCTGGTACTGGGCGGCGTGGTCGGCGGCCCGGTCGCGGAATGGCTGATGCGGCGCCACAAGCTGGCTGGCAGCCTGGATCGCCGGGCGGCTGCGGGCCATGGGACGCCGGACCTGAGCGATGCGCAGCCGCCGTCGAGCGCGGCCTCGTTCATCACCTCCATGACGGCGGCCTTCATCTGCCTGGTGGCGGGCGGCTATCTGGCGGCGCTGGTGGAAGGCGCGCCGGTGAGCCTGCCCAACTTCCTGTGGTGCCTGGCGACCGGCGTGCTGATCCGCAACGGCGGCGCGCGCCTCGGCTTGAAGCTGGACGACCGCGCCACCGAGATCATCGGCACCATCGCGCTGTCCCTGTTCCTGGCCATGACGATGATGACCCTGGACCTGACCAGCGTGGCGCGCCTGGCCGGGCCGCTGGCGCTGATCCTGGCGGTGCAGATGCTGTTCTGTGCGCTGTATTCGGCCTGGGTAGTGTTCCGCCTGCTCAAGCGCGACTATGAAGCCGCGATCATGTCGGCCGCATTCTGCGGCTTTGCACTGGGCGCGACCGCCACCGCCATCGCCAATATGCAGGCGCTGACGCGGCGCCATGGCCCCGCGCCGCAGGCTTTCATCGTGGTGCCGGTAACGGGCGCGTTCCTGGTGGACATCCTCAACGTGATCGTACTCACCTCGTTGATCTCCTTGCCATTCGTCGGGGGGATGTGAACATGTTCAAGCGTTTCCTGCTGCTGGCCCTGTGCCTTCTGCTGGCCGCCTGCGGCCGCGCGCCCGACAGCGACACCCTGCGCGCCGACGTCGAGCGTGGCCTGGCGGCCACCTATGGCGCGGACCTGTTCCGCATCGGCGAACTCAAGCGGATGGGTTCCGCTACCGACAGCAATGCCCCCGCCGGCGAAACCCGCCGCGTGGTCTATTACGATCTGCAGTTGGAAGTCACCCGCGACGTCTCCCTGGGCGCCTGGGACCAGCCCGGCGCGGCAGCATTGGTAACCCTGCTCGGCGCCGGTCCGCGCAGCATCAGCGGCGTGAAATCCAGCGGCAACCAGGCCGGCGACCAGATCGTCGCGCACGCCAGCGCCATCTACCGCAAGGACGGCGATACCTGGACGCTGGTGACGCCGGCCGGCTTCAAGGCGGCCGAAGCGCCGTCGCTCGACACCGGCGCGCCCCCGCCGGTCACGCAACGGCTGCTCGATACGCTCGACCAGATCACTCATTCGGTCGCGTACAGCGCGTCCAGCACCGCCCAGCATGTGGTGCAACAGGAACTGGAGCGCTCCGTCGCCCGCATCAATGGGCGCCTGGCACGCCTGCAACAGGGCTATCCGCTGGCGGGCGGCCCGGATCGCGGCGAATACGTCACCTTTGCGCGCGCGCTGGGCGCGGTCGGCCAGGCACGCCAGATCCGCGTCACGCCGCTCATCACCTCCGGCGGCGCCGAAAACATCGCCTTGCTGCGCAGCGGCGACGCGGTGGTCGGGCTGGCCCAGGCCGATACCGCCAAGCTGGCCTACGAAGGCCGCGGCCCGTTCGCCGCCCAGGGACCCTTCACCACCCTGCGCGCGCTGGGCAGCCTGTATCCGGAAATGGTGCATATTGTCGTACGCGACGACGCCGACTTGCGCACGGTGCGCGACCTGAAAGGCAAGAAGATCGCGCTTGGCGCCGAAGGGTCGGCGGTGCGCGCCACGCTGCAAACGGTGCTGGCGGCGCATGGTTTGCAGGCCGGGCGCGACTACGAGGCCATTCCGACCCCGTTCACCGCTTCGCTGCCGGCGCTCTATGGCGGCGCGATCGATGCCGCCGCGCAGGTGATCGGCATCCCCGCCACGCCTTTGCGCGATGCGCTGGCGCAAGCTCGCCTGAAACTGCTGCCGCTCGATCCCGCGGCGGTGCAGGCCCTGGCCGCGCAGGACAACGCCCTGATGCCGCTGACCATTCCCGGCGGGACCTACCCGAACCAGCCCGAGCCGGTCGCCACGATCGGTACCGCCGCGCTGCTGCTGACCACCTCGGACCTGACTCGCGATGAGGCCCTGCAAGTGGTGCGCGCGATCTACCAGACCGGACAGGACCTGCTGGCCGCCGGCTCGGCCCAGGGCGCCCAGGTCAACGTCGCCAACGCCCGGCGCGGCCTGACGGTGCCGCTGCACGATGGCGCCGAGGAAGGCCTGGCCGCGCTCGAGAGCGCGAAACCCCGCTGACCGCGCTTGCGCTTATGATGGCGCTCCCTCTCAGGAATCCTCATGAATAAATTCGATCTGCAAAAGAATCAGGCGCTGAAACTGGCCGGCCAGCTCAAGCAAGCCGCCACGCCCGACCGTTTCGGCGCGGCCTCGCAAACGCCCGACCGGCGCGAGCAGCGCAAGCTCGACCAGGCCGCCGGCCTGGTGCCCTTTCCGCTGAAGCTGTCGCAGGCGCAGGCGGACCAGTTGCGCGCCGCGGCCGCCGAACGCGGCCTGAGCACCAACGATATCGTCGCGCAGGCGTTGCAGAAGGCCCTGGGCTGATGCATATCTGGGTCGATGCCGACGCCTGCCCCGGGGTCATCAAGGACATCCTGTTCCGCGCCGCCCAGCGCTGGCAACTGCCCCTGACCCTGGTGGCCAACCAGGCGCTGCGCACCCCGCCGTCGCCGCTGATCCGCGCGGTACAGGTGCCGCGCGGCTTCGATGTGGCCGACGCCCATATCGCCGCGCGCGCGGTGGCGGGCGACCTGGTGATCACCGGCGACATTCCCCTGGCAGCGCAAGTGCTGGAAAACGGCGCGCTGGCGCTGAACCCGCGCGGAGAGCGCTATACGCCGGAGACCATCCGCGAACGGCTGGCGCTGCGCGACATGATGGAGGAATTGCGGGCCAGCGGCGTGGACACGGGCGGGCCGCCGACGTTCAGCCAGGCCGACCGCAAGGCCTTTGCCAACCAGCTCGACACCCTGCTGGCGCGGGCAGCGCGGCTGTCCACGCCCCGGGCCTGACGTTGGGCCTGACGCGCGCCGCGGCTGGGGACGTGCCGCGCCGCCGTTGGCGCGGGCCGCGCCGGCCTCAATAGAAGGTGATGTATGCCTTGTAGATGATGGTGCCGATGGCCGTGATGAGGCCGATGCCCATGAGGCCCATGCCGATGTTGCGGTCGCGCAGTCCAAACCCGAGCAGCATGAGCGCCACGCCCGTGACGATGATGATCAACATGGTGTTGGTGCTGGGGTGCATAGTGGTCTCCCGGTAAGCGACGCGTCTTTGTTCCGGCCAAGGCAGGCAATCCCGCCTTGCATGCACATCATAGACAACCCGCGACACGATGGGACGCAACCCCGGAGATCGCGCTTGCGGCAGATCAAGCGCGCTGATGGCGTACAAAAAAAGCGCATGAAAAGGCGCGCGCAAAACAAAAAAGCCAACCGCTAGGGCTGGCTTTATTGCTGGGGAATCGGCTTGCCGTGGCTTGCTGCCAGACTTGCCTCAAACCCGTCCCGAATCGCGTCTGCCGGCAATGCAGCCTGGCGATGCGTTTCGAGGGTCTTTGGTGGGTAGTACTGGGTTCGAACCAGTGACCCCTGCCGTGTGAAGGCAGTGCTCTACCACTGAGCTAACCACCCCGAAAGAGGCGAAATATTAGCACGCTTTTTCGGCTGTGCGCAAGTCGCCCGCAAAAAACTTCAGGCGGCCGCCACCGGCGCGTCCAGCTTGCGCCAGACGCATTCGCCGCCGACCGACTTGTCGAGCGCCGCCAGATAGATTTCGTGCTCGGCCAGTTCGGCGTCGCTGGCCTTCACCACCGGCAGGCCGGAAGCATCGAATTTCGCCAGCACCACGCCGTTGCCCGCGCCCGAGTCGTTGTCGTCGACATCGATCAGCAGCGCGTCCTGGCCACGGGTCATGGCCAGCCAGACTTCCGCCAGCAGTTGCGAGTCGAGCAATGCGCCGTGCAGCGTACGATGCGCGTTGGAAATGCCGAAGCGATCGCACAGGGCATCCAGCGAATTGCGCTTGCCCGGGAACAGCGAACGGGCATGCAGCAGCGAGTCCGTGATGGTTTCGCAGTACTCGGAGATCGGGCCGCGGCCGGTCTTGGCCAGCTCGGCGTTGAAGAACTTCACGTCGAAGGCCGCGTTGTGCGCGATCAGTTCGGCGCCCTGGATGAACTGGACGAACTCGTCGGCGATATCGCCGAAACGCGGCTTGTCGGACAGGAACTCGGTGGTCAGGCCATGCACCGCCAGCGCCTCGGGGTCGCTGTCGCGGTCCGGGTTCAGGTAGATATGCAGGTTGTTGCCGGTGGCCATCCGGTTGACCAGTTCGACGCAGCCGATTTCGACGATACGGTGTCCCTGGGCGGGATCCAGCCCGGTGGTTTCAGTGTCAAAGATGATCTGGCGCATTAAGCTATTCCGACGCTTGGGCCGCGGACGCCGACGGCGCCTGGCCATCCGCCGGACCGGCCGGGGGATGCGTTGCGCTGCCGGCCGGGCCGGGTTTCCTGCGTGCGGTGGCGATCAGGGTGTAGGCCACCGGCACGACGAACAAGGTCAATAGTGTACCCAGCATCAGCCCGCCCACCAGGACCCAGCCGATCTGCTGGCGCGATTCGGCGCCCGCGCCCGAGGACAGCGCCAGCGGCACGGTGCCCAGCACCATGGCGCCGGTGGTCATCAGGATCGGCCGCAGGCGCAGCACGCTGGCCTCGGTCACGGCCTCGAACAGCGCCTTGCCCTCGTCGCGCAGCTGGTTGGTGAATTCGACGATCAGAATGCCGTGCTTGGTGATCAGGCCCACCAGCGTGATCAGGCCGATCTGGCTGTAGATCGACAGCGTGCCGCCCGTCAGCCACAGCGCCAGCAGCGCGCCGGTCATGGACAGCGGCACCGACAGCATGATGATGAAGGGATTGCGCCAGCTTTCGAACTGCGCCGCCAGCACCAGGTAGATGAAGGCCAGCGCCATGGCGAACACCAGATAGATGCTGCCGGAAGAATCGCGGAATTCGCGTGACTGGCCGTCCAGGTCGGTCACTACGGTATTGGGCAGCACTTCGCGCGCCACCTGGTGCATGTGCGCCAGCACTTCGCCCAGCGCGTAGCCCGGCGCCACGGCGGCGTCGATCTTGACCGCGCGCAGCCGGTTGAAGTGGTTCAGCGACTGCGGCGACACGCCCTCATGCACGCCCAGCAGGTTGTCCAATTGCACCATGCTGCCATCGCGCGCTCGCACGTAGATGCCGGAGATGTCGGTGGGGTTGGCGCGGTCGCGCGGAGTGACCTGCACGATCACGTCGTACTGTTCGCCCTGGTCCTTGTAGCGCGTGACCTGGCGCCCGCCCAGCATCGATTCGAGCGTGCGGCCGACGGTATCGACGTTGGCGCCTACGTCGGCCATCTTGTCGCGGTCGACCCGCACCCGCAGTTCGGGAGTGTTCAGGCGCAGATCGGTGTCCAGGTTGAGCAGGCCCGGATACTTGCGCAATTCGGTCAGGAACACCTGGGTCAGGCGCGCCAGTTCCTCGTACGAAGCCTGGCTCATGATGATGAATTCGATCGGCTTGGAGCGCGCCGACTGGCCCAGCGACGGCGGATTGGTCGGGAAGGCGCGCACGCCCGGCAGCGACGAGAACAGCGGTTGCAGTTCCTGCGTGATGGCCTGCTGGCGGCGTCCGCGCTCCTCCCAGGGCTTGAGGCGCAGGATCGCGGTGCCGTCGGTGACCGTGGGGAAACCGACAGTCACCTGGCTGCCGCTGGCCTCGGGAATGGCGGCGTAGAACTGCTCGATGCCAAGCATGCTGTCCAGCGTGTAGTTCAGCGTCGCGCCTTCCGGCGAACTGACGATGCCGAACACAACGCCGCGGTCCTCGACCGGCGCCAGCTCGCTCTTGACCACCTTGAACAAAACGCCGCTGCCGGCCGCGACCGCCAGGCCGATCGCCACCACCACCCAACGGTGGCGCAGCGACAGCGCCAGCGCCCGCCGGTAGCCATTACTCATCGCGTTGAGCCAGCCTTCGATCAGGTTGTACCAGCGGCTGTGGCTGCTCTGATGGCGCAGCAGCACCGAACACATCATGGGAGTGAGCGTCAGCGCCACGAAGCCGGACACCAGCACCGCGCCGGCCAGCGCCAGCGCGAACTCGATGAACAGGCGCCCGGTGCGGCCGGTGGCGAACGCCAGCGGCGCGTACACCGTCACCAGGGTCATGGTCATGGCCACCACCGCGAAGCCGATCTCGCGCGAACCGCGCAGTGCCGCTTCCTTGCGCGGCATGCCGTCCTCGATATGGCGGAAGATGTTCTCCAGCACGACGATGGCATCGTCCACCACCAGGCCAATGGCCAGCACCATCGCCAGCAGCGTCAGCGTGTTGATGGAAAAACCGAACAGGTACATCAGGGCGCAGGCGCCCACCAGCGATACCGGGATGGTGACGATGGGAATGATGCTGGCGCGCAGGTTGCGCAGGAAGAAGAAGATCACCAGCACCACCAGGATGATGGCCTCGCCAATGGTGTGGAACACCGAATCGATGGAACGCTCGATGAATACCGACGAGTCGTAGGCGATATTCAGTTTCATGCCGGCCGGCAGGTTCTCGTTCAGCCGCGCCACCTCCTCGCGCGCGGCCTTCGACAGCTCCAGCGGATTGGCGGTGGACTGGCGCGTCACGCCGATATTGATGGCCGGCTTGCCGTTGAAGCGCGACAGGATGCGGTCATTGGCCGCGCCGATCTCGACCTTGGAGACGTCGCGCAAACGCACCGGATAGCCCTTCACGTTGGCCACGATGACGTTCTCGAACTGCGCGGGCGTCTGCAGGTCGGTGGACGACACCACCGAGAACTCGCGCGCCCGCGACTCGATGCGGCCGGCCGGAATTTCCACGTTCTGGCTGCGCAACGCGGATTCCACGTCCTGCACCGTCAGGCCATAGGCCGCGAGCTTGTCGCGGTCGACATAGATGCGCATCGACGGCAGCCGCTCGCCGAATACCCGCACCTCGGCCGCCCCGGGCAGCACCGACAGGCGGGTCTTGATGTAGCGGTTGATGTAGTCGGAGGTCTGGATCGCCGAGTACGAGCCGGCTTCGACCGCGATGTAGATGATGGGCTGCGAATCGGCCTCGACCTTGCCGATGATGGGTTCATCGATCTCATCGGGCAGGAAGCGGCGCGCGCGCGAGACCTTGTCGCGCACTTCGGCCGCCGCCGCGTCGGGATTGCGCGACAGGTTGAACCTGATGTTGATCAGGCTGCGCTCGGAGCGGCTGCGCGAGGTCATCACATCCACGCCCTCGATGCCGGCCAGTTGGTCTTCCAGCGGCTTGGTCACCTGCGACTCGATCACCTCGGGCGAGGCGCCCTTGTAGGTGGTGTCGACCGACACGATGGGTTCGTCGATCTTGGGGTATTCGCGCACCGTCAGGCGGGAATACGAGATCAGGCCGATCAGCACGATGACCAGCGACAGCACCGAGGCGAACACCGGCCGCTTGATACAGGTTTCCGAGATACGCATGAGGGGCCGCCGCTCGCTGGAAGGATGGCGTCAGGCGCCGTTTTTGACGACCTGCACCGCGCCGCCGTCGGTGACGCGCTGCAACCCCGCCACCACCAGTTGGTCGCCGGCCGCGACCCCTGTCAGGATCTCGACCTTGCCCTCGCGGCGCTCGCCGATGGTGACCTCGCGCCGTTCGGCCACGCCGTCCCTGACACGGTAGACATACTGCGTTTCGCCGGACGGCGACAGCGCCGCCTCGGGCGCGACCAGCGCCTTGTCCTGGCCGAACAACAGTTGCACGCGCGCGAACATGCCGGGACGCAGTAGCGAGTCCTGGTTCGCCACGGTGGCGCGCAGCAGAATGGAACGGCCGCCGGCATCGACCAGCGGGCTGACCGCGTACACCAGCCCAGGGCGTTCCTGCCCGGGCAGGGCGTCCATGCGCAGCGTCAGTTGCTGACCCACGCCGACCTTGCTCAGATACATTTCGGGCACGCGGAAATCCACCTTGAGCGGGTCGATCGCCTCGAGTGGCGCCAGGTCCTGGCCCTGGTTCACGTAATCGCCCACCGACACGCTGCGCAGGCCGGCGAAACCGGCGAACGGCGCGGTGATGGTCATCTTGTCGAGCCGCGCCTGGGCCAGCGCCACCGCGGCCTCCTGCACCTTGAGATTGCTGGCCGACTCGTCGCGGGCCTGCTGGCTGACGAAGCCCTTGCCCTGCAGTTCCACGGCGCGGCGGTAATGGCTCTGCGCCAGCGTCAGATTGGCGCGGGCCTGCGCCAGTTCGGCGCGCGGCACGGAATCGTCAAGCCGGATCAGCACCTGGCCACGCTCGACCGGCTGGCCTTCCTTGAATTCGATCGCCTGGATCCGGCCCGCGACCTCCGGCCGCAGCACCACCGCTTCGTTCGAGCGCAGGCTGCCCACCGCCGACAAACCGCGGGCAAAAGGGATTTCCGTGACTGCGGCCACCTCGACCCGCACCGCGGCGGGCTTGGCGGCCGGCCTGGCGGGCGCGGCGCTGCCAACGGCCGCCGGCGCGGACGCCAGCCAGCGCGGCACGAATACGCCCAGAGCGGCCCCCGCGGCCACCCCTGCCGCGATGGCGGCCAGCAAGACTGCTTTTTTCATGCGAATGTGGCGATATCGCGGCGCGTGCCAGGCATCCCCCGCTGGGACTGCGCCGCAGGAACAGGAACAAGGCTTGGCACTTTAGCACCGGATTTACAACCTGGAACATTCCTGAAGCGCGCTGAAAGCGCTAAACCGGCAGACCCAGGGTATTTCCCGATGCGAACCCCTGGGCGCAGGCACGTGAAGCGGCGAAAACGCGCGCGCTTTCAGGGCAAGCGAGGAGGCAGCCGGCGCGGCGTCGCTGCCGGACCAAGGCCGCCACGCGGGCCGGACCGGGTCAGGCTCGCCGGACGGAATCCACGCCCTGGTTGGCCAATTGGTCGGCGCGCTCGTTGCCAGGATCGCCGGCATGCCCGCGCACCCAGCGCCATGAAACGGTGTGGCGGCGCACCTGGTCATCCAGCGCCTGCCAGAGTTCGGCATTCTTGACCGGCTTTTTGTCGGCCGTCATCCAGCCGCGTCGCTTCCAGTTGGCCAGCCATTCGGTCATGCCCTTCATGACGTACTGGGAGTCGGTATGGATGGTGACGGCGCAAGGACGCTTGAGCGCCCGCAGGCCCTCGATCACGGCCAGCAGTTCCATGCGGTTGTTGGTGGTCTGGGCCTCGCCGCCGTGCATGGTCTTTTCGTGCGCGCCGGCGCGCATCAACACCCCCCAGCCGCCGGGACCGGGATTGCCCTTGCAGGCGCCGTCGGTCCACATTTCCACTTTCTGGTCGTTCGCGTTGTTGTCCTGCATGGTGCTGCTTGTATGTCCTTGTTCTTTCGATATGAATCCGGCCCGCCGCTCAGGAGCGGTCGAAGCCGCCGCCCGCCTGGCGGTTGACCACCACCGAGGCCGCGCGGGCCCGCTTGGGCCTGGTCTTCCAGGCCGGCCCGATGATACGCATGCCGGCCACGCGCTTGACGGCCGACACCAGGTAAACCGCGCCGCCCAGGCTCCACCAGCGCGCCCCGGCGGACTCCAGGAAGCCCCAGCGCTGCAGCCATTTCTCGCTGCGGCAGGCCGGCGCGTAGCAGCCGAAATGGCTTTGCTCGACCTCCAGCGACAGCAGCTTGAACCAATCCTTCAGGCGCGGCAGCGACACCTGCGAGGACGGCGGCTGCGGCAGCCAGGGCTCCATGCCCGGCATGCGCGTGCGCGCGCCCCACATGCTCCAGGGGTTGAAACCGGAAATCACCACCCGGCCTTCCGGCACCAGCACGCGCTCGACTTCGCGCAACACGTTGTGCGGATCGTCGGTGCACTCGAAGGCATGCGGCAGGATCAGCAGATCGACGCTTTGCGATTCGAACGGCAGCGCCTCGGGCTGAGCCAGCACCACCCGCGACTGCCAGCCGGCAATGCTCTCGGGCGAAGGGGTCTCGGTGCCGACGTAGCCCTTGAAGGGCATGCGGTTGGCGCGCAGCAGGTTCAGGTCGGCCAGGCCGACCTGCCAGGCGTAATATCCGAAGACGTCCGCCACGGCCGCGTCGAACTGCGCGCGCTCCCAGGCCAGGGCGTATTGCCCGGGCGGAGTCTGGAACCATTCGGCCAGTTCTACAATCGGCGGAGTCTCTTCTGCCACGTTTTCATCCCTTCGAATCCCATGCAAGCCTTGACCGCCCCCGCAGGCGGCCGCGAACGCAACGCCGCGGTCTTGCCCCTGCCCGCCTTCACCGACAACTATATCTGGGCCATCGTGCGCAACGGCCAGGCCGCCGTGGTCGACCCCGGCGAAGCCGGCCCGGTGCTGCAATGGCTGGCCCGCGAGGACCTGCAACTGCGCGCCATTCTACTCACGCACCATCATGGCGACCATGTGGGCGGCGTGCTTGAATTGTCCCGCATCGGCGACCTCACGGTATACGGCCCGGCGCGCGAAAAGCTGCCGCGCTGCGATGTGCCCCTGGCCGAGGGCGACCGCGTGGTGCTGCCGGAACTGGACCTGGACCTGCGCGTGCTGGACGTGCCGGGGCATACCGCCGGCCACATCGCCTACACCGGCCGGGCCGCGGGAAAACAGCCCGTGCTGTTCTGTGGTGACACCCTGTTTGCCGGCGGCTGTGGCCGGCTTTTCGAGGGAACTCCCAAGCAAATGTCTGATTCCTTGGAAAAATTTTCTGTTTTACCGCCAGATACACAGGTTTTTTGCGCACACGAGTACACTCTAGCCAACTTGCGCTGGGCCATGGCGGTCGAACCCGCCAACAGCACCCTGCAACAGTGGTATCAGCGGGCCCGGCAATTACGCGCAGAAGGTCTCCCCACGCTTCCGTCGACCATCGGCCAGGAACGCGCGACCAATCCGTTTTTGCGTACGCAGCAAGCTGACGTCGTCCGCGCCGCAGGCAACTGGGCCGGCCACGGCCTCCCTACGCCGGTAGAGGTGTTTGCCTCCCTTCGTGAATGGAAGAACGATTTCAAGTGACCGCCCGATGAATTTCTCCCGACTCCTTCTGCCGCTTCTGCTGGCAGTCCTCGCCGGTTGCGCAGGAACCAAACCCCACGACAGCAAGAACCTCACCACCAACTCCCAGGGGCGCTATATCGCCCGCGACACGTCCCGCACGGTCGACCTGACCAACCCGCCGATCGACGCCTGGGACCGCATCCGCCGCGGCTTCGCCATTCCCAACCTGAACACCGACCTCTCGCAGCAGTGGACCGACTATTACGCGTCCCACCCCGAGGCGGTGCAGCGCATGGCCGAGCGTGCCGGCAAGTACCTGTATTTCATCGTCGACGAAATCAACCGCCGCGGCCTGCCGACCGAGCTGGCCTTGCTGCCCTTCGTCGAAAGCGCCTACAACCCCACCGCGCTGTCGCGCGCCCAGGCCTCGGGCCTGTGGCAGTTCGTGCCGGCCACCGGCCAGCATTTCAACCTGAAGCAGGACTGGTGGCGCGACGAGCGCCGCGACCCCATCGCCTCGACCAACGCGGCGCTGGACTACCTGGAGAAGCTCTTCGAGATGCAGGGCGACTGGTACCTGGCGCTGGCCTCGTACAACTGGGGCGAAGGCTCGGTGCAGCGCGCCATGGCCAAGAACGCGGCCGCCGGCCTGCCCACGGACTACCTGTCCCTGAACATGCCGGACGAGACCCGCAACTACGTGCCCAAGCTGCAGGCCATCAAGAACATCATTGCCGATCCGCAGCGCTACGCCGTGGTGCTGCCGCCCGTGGGCAACACCCCGTATTTCGTGACGGTGCGCAAGAACAGCGACATCGACCTCGAAATCGCCGCCAAGCTGGCCGAAATGCCGCTGGACGAATTCAAGGCCCTGAACCCATCGTTCAACCGCCCGGTGATCCGCGCCGACCACGCGCCCACGCTGCTGCTGCCGGCCGATCGGGTCGAGATCTTCAACGCCAACCTGACCAACTACAAGGGCGACCTGAGCGCCTGGAAGGTCTATCACTCGCGCCGGGGCGAGTCCTATGCCTCGATCGCCAAGCGCTTCGGCCTGACCGAATCCAAGCTGCGCGAAATCAACGACATCGCCTCGCGCCACAAGGTGGCCTCCGGCCAATCGCTGCTGGTGCCGGGCGATCCGGGTAACGGCGGCGTACAACTGGCCTCGCTGGCCGCGCCGGTCGGCGCGCTGGACGCGGCCCCGGCCGACAGCGGCAAGGCGCCGCGCGGCAAGGCCGTCGCGCCGTCCGCGCGCGCCGCCGCCGCCCGTCCCAATGTGCGCACCCACAAGGTGCGCCAGGGCGACACCCTGTTCTCGCTGGCCAGGCAGTACGGCACCACTGTCCAGGCGTTGCGTGCCCTCAACAACCTCAAGGGCAGCAACCTCAAGATCGGCGCCCAGTTGCGCGTGCCGGGCACCAACGCCCGCGGCTGACCCCCGCTCGATCCGTCTTTCGCAGCGGCGCCCATCCGGGCGCCGCGTTGTTTTGTCCGCGCGGCCGCCAAACTCCTTAAAATAGGCGGTCTCCAGCAGGAAAAAAATCAAAGGAACCACACATGGGCTTTCTCGCCGGCAAACGCATCCTGGTCACCGGGGTGCTTTCCAACCGCTCCATCGCCTACGGCATCGCGCGCGCCTGCCACCAGCAGGGCGCCGAACTGGCCTTCACCTACGTCGGCGACCGCTTCAAGGACCGCGTGGCCGAGTTTGCCGCCGAATTCGGCAGCGACATCGTGCTGCCCTGCGACGTTGCCGAGGACAGCCAGATCGAGGCCACCTTCACCGACCTGGCCAAGCGCTGGGACGGCCTGGATGGGCTGGTGCACTCGATCGGCTTCGCGCCGCGCGAAGCCATCGCCGGCAACTTCCTGGACGGCCTGTCGCGCGAAGGCTTCCGCATCGCCCACGACATCTCCGCCTACAGCTTCGCCGCCATGGCCAAGGCCGCGCTGCCCCTGATGGAAGGCCGCAACGGCTCGGTGCTGACGCTGACCTACCTGGGCGCCGAGCGCGTGGTGCCCAACTACAACACCATGGGCCTGGCCAAGGCCTCGCTCGAAGCAAGCGTGCGCTACCTGGCCACGGCGCTGGGCCCGCGCGGCATCCGTGCCAACGGCATCTCGGCCGGCCCCATCAAGACGCTGGCCGCCAGCGGCATCAAGGACTTCTCGGCCATTCTGAAGTTCGTCGAGGCCCAGGCGCCGCTGCGCCGCAACGTCACCATCGACGATGTCGGCAACGTCGCCGCATTCATGCTGTCGGACCTGGCTGCCGGCGTCACCGGCGAAATCACTCACGTGGACGCCGGCTTCTCGACCATCGTGCCGGGCATGGAAGAGTAATTCCGTGGACCGGCTGGGCGCCCTGCCCGGCCGAGTTCCGCGCCGGGCGGCTTGCCCACCCGGCGCGCCGGCGTCTCACGCCGGCCGCACGATCAGCGTGGACACCTGCACGTCCACTGCCGTCATCAGCTTGTGGATCGGGCATTTCTCGGCCACCGCCAGCAATTCGTCGATCTGCGCGTCCGACAGGTCGCCATGCAGCGTCAGCTTCGCCGTCAGGCGGTAGACGCCCTTGCGCTCCTCGCTCGCATCGCGCACCACGTCCACGTCCACCGATTCCAGCGGCAGCCCCTTGCGTTGCGCGTAGACCATCAAGGTCATGGCCTTGCAGCCGCCCAGCGCTGTATCGAAATAATCGTGCGGGTCGGGGCCGGCGCCTTGCGGCTGCGGCATGTCCAGCGGCAGGTCGTGGCCTTCGGCCGAGGCAGTGAATTGCAGGGTGTTGGGCGCATTCTGGCGCACGTGGATAGTCATGGGCGGGATTCCTCGCGTTGCGGGCGGCGCGCGCGGCCGCCCCATCCCAGGTTGTAGCATCCGCCGCCGCGCCATCCCCGCGCAACATTCATTTCTGACTGTAAGCTGAACTTCCCCCGGGAACGACGGTCGGACATCCTGTCCGCAAGAAGCTTGCATACTCCAGGAAACCCGCATGAGCGCCCGACAACTTCTAGACCAATTGCTGCAATCCGGCCAGGGCCTGTTGGCCGATGCCGGCTCGACCGTACAGAACGCCACTGGCGGCAAGGGGGGATCGCTGCTGGCCGGTCTGGGTGGCGGCGCCCTGGGCGCCGGCGCGCTCGGCCTGCTGCTGGGCAGCAAAAAGGCCCGTAAGATCGGCGGCAAGGTCGCCATGTATGGCGGCATGGCCGCACTCGGCGCCCTGGCCTACCGGGCCTACGGCGATTGGCAGCGCAACCAGGCCGGCGCGGCGGCCGCGCCGCCGCGGACGCTGGACCGTCTGCCCGCGCCCGAAGCCGAACAGCACAGTTCGGCGGTGTTGACCGCAATGATTGGCGCGGCCAAGGCCGACGGCCATATCGGCCCCGAGGAGCGCAGCCTGCTGGAAACCGAGTTGGCCAGGCTGTCCAACGACGCGCAGGACCGCCGCTGGCTCGAGGCCGAGCTGTCGCGTCCGCTCGATCCGGCCCTCGTCGCGCAGGCCGCCAGGACGCCGGAAATGGCGGCCGAGATGTACCTGGCCAGCCTGCTGGTGGTGGACGAGGAAAGCTATATGGAACGCGCCTATCTGGACGAGCTGGCGCGCCAGCTCAAGCTGCAGCCGGGCCTGAAGGAACAACTGGAGCAGCACGCGCGCGCCGCGGCATGATGGCCGCGGTGGCGCCGGCGGCAGCCGCGGCCATCATGCCACCGGGCGCGCCGCGCGCCCGGCCTGCCCCGGGTAGTGCCGGCTCAATCGGCCCGCAGGCCAATCGCATCGGTCAGCGCCGTGTAGCGGTCGACATCGGCATTGATCATGTCCTGGAATGCGCTCGGCGTGCTCGTGGCGGGCGTGAAACCCTGCTCGCGCAAGGCCGCCTGCACATCGGGCCGCAGCATGACGCGCGTGGCCGTGGCATTGAGCTTGGCAATGACCGCCGGCGGCGTGGCCGCCGGCGCCAGCAGGCCATGCCACTGGTCCAGCGCATATCCCGCCACGCCCTGTTCGGCCACCGTCGGCACGGCCGGCAGCAACGGGGAACGCTGCGGCGAGGTGACCGCCAGCGCGCGCAGCCTGCCCGCCGCGATCAGGGGCGCTGCGCTGGAGGCCGTGACCACGCCCATGCCAACCTGGCCCGAGGCCACATCTGCCAGGGCCGGCCCGCAGCCTTTGTAGGGCACGTGCTGCAGCGATGCGCCGCTGGCGCGGGCCAGCATCTCGCCCGCCAGGTGCTGCGGCGTGCCGTTACCGCAGGACGCAAACGCCAGGGGGTGGTCGGGCCGTGCGGCGTTGATCGCATCGTCCAGCGTGCGCAGCGGCGAAGCCGCCGGCGCCACGAACACGGATGGCACGAATGCCACGTTGATCACCGCCGCGAAGTCGCGCTTGGGCGCGAAACCCAGGTTGCGATACACCCCCGGATTGATCGCGAACGAGCTGTTTACCATCAGCAGGGTGTAGCCGTCCGGCGGTGATTCGGCCACGATGCGGGCGCCGATATTGCCGCTGGCGCCGGGCCGGTTCTCGACCACCACCGGCTGACCGAACTGCTCCTGCAGGCGGGCGCCCAGGCGCCGCGCCAGCAGGTCGGTACCGCCGCCGGGCGGAAAAGTCACCACGATGGTGATCGGACGGTCGGGATAGGTCGCATCGGCCGGCGTGTCGCCGGACGGCGGGTTGCCGCAGGCGGCCAGCGCCAGCAGCAGGGGAAAGGATTGAAGCGCACGTTTCATGATGCGTGTCCGTGACGGTGGCCCGGGCTCAGGCGTCCAGGCCGATGTCGAGCACCTTGGCGCTGTGGGTCAGCCAGCCCACGGCGATCTGGTCGACGCCCGTGGCGGCCACTGCCGCCGCGGTGTCGGGAGTTATTCGGCCGGACGCTTCGGTAATGGCGCGGCCGCGCGCCATGGCGACCGCCTGGCGCAGTTGGTCCAGGCTCATGTTGTCCAACAGCACCACATCCACGCCCAGCGCCAACGCGGTTTCCAACTGGGCCAGGGTGTCCACTTCCAGTTCGATCTTGACCATGTGGCCGACGCCGGCGCGGGCCCGCCGCACGGCGGTCTCGACATCGCCGGCCAGTGCGATGTGGTTGTCCTTGATCAGCACGGCATCGTCCAGGCCGTAGCGATGATTGCTGCCGCCTCCCACCCGCACCGCGTACTTTTGCACCGCGCGCAGCCCCGGCATGGTCTTGCGGGTGCAGGTGACGCGGGCCCCATGGCCGGCGATGGCGCGGGCGATGGAGGCGGTGGCCGTGGCCACGCCGCTCAGGTGGCAGAGGAAATTCAGCGCTACCCGCTCGGCGCTGAGCATGGCACGGGCATTGCCACGCAGCGTGGCGATTTCGGTGCCGGGCGCGAGCTGCGCGCCATCGCGTTGCGCCACGCTGAACTCGATCGCGGGATCGAGCGCGCGGAACGCCAGGCGCGCCAGGTCGAGCCCGGCCAGCACACCCTCCTGGCGCGCCACCAGGCGGGTGCGCGCCACGGCGTCGGCCGGCACGATGGCGTCGGTGGTCAGGTCCCCGGCGCGCCCCAGGTCTTCGAGCAGAGCCGCGCGCACCAGCGGCTCCAGCATGACATCCGGCAGGGAGGGAATGGCCAAACGGGCGGCAGGCGCTTCAGCATTAATGCTCATTTTGAGTATTTTGTGGTTAAAAAAAGGCGCGCACACGATGCGCAGGCATTTATGCTAAATATGAGTATATGCGCTTGTCAAGCGTCACAGGCTGCGCGACAGCGGCAGCTTGCTGCCGGCGATGGCGCGTTCGAGCAATACGTCGCGGCGAAAGCGGAACAGCTTGGCGGGCCGGCCCGCCGTGCCCGTCGCCATGTCGCCGGTCTCTTCCACCAGCGCCTGCTGCTCGATCAGGCGGCGGAAGTTCTGCTTGTGCAGCCCGCGTCCGGCCAAGGCCTCGACCGCCTGCTGCAACTGCAGCAGGGTGAATTGCGCAGGCATCAGCTCGAACACGACCGGCCGGTACTTGATCTTGGCGCGCAGCCGCGCGATGCCGGTGGCCAGGATGCGGCGATGATCGTGGCGCATCGGCTCGCCCGGCACCAGCGCGGCGGCCGCGCCCGGTTGGCGCCGCGCCGCCTCGGGAACCAGGCCCGCCTCGAACAGCAATTCATAGCGCTGCAGCACCATGTCTTCGTTCCAGGCGGCGCCGTCGAGGCCGAAGGTGATGGCGACCCGCTGGCGGCGGCGATGGCGCATGGCGGCGTCGGCGGTATCGTCGCACCAGGCGCGCAAGCGCGGCACGATAAGGTCGTCGACCAGCGCGGTGCCCACGCGCCGGTCTTCCCAGGGGAAATAGCGGTACCAGTCCTGCCAGCCGACTTGCGCCACGCCGGTCTCGCCGGCCTCGCGCGTCAGGCCCAGATAGCTGACCGACATGACGCGCGCGCCAGACTCGTCGGAACGGTCGCCGTCTGCAAAGGTGTACAACTGCTCGACATAACCCAACGGGTGATGGGTCTGCGCCTCGACCCAGGCGCGCAGGCCCGCCTGCAGCGAGCGGTGGGCCAATTCGAATGGCCCGGCCGGCAGCGCCCGCGCGTCTTCGGTCGTCAGCACGCGCGGCTCGCCATGGGTGACGGCGACCAGGACGGCGACGAGTTCGGCATGCACGGAGCGTTCGACGGGTTCGGTCAAGGTGAGCAGTTGGAAATGAGAAAGGCCGGCCGCGGTGGCGCGAGGTCGCGCGGCGCCCGGCAGTGGCGCTGGCGCGTCGGGGACACGCGCTCGGCATTATAAGGGCCGGGGCCGGCGGTAAATGCGGGCCAGGCGCTGCAACAGCCCCTTGCAAACGTGACAGCGCAAAGCGCGCGGCGCGCCGTCCGCGGTCCTAACATGAAGGATGAAGGGAAATCCCCGGCGCGTCGCCATCCCGGGACGCCCGCAACCGGAGACCTCATCATGTTGAAAACCGCCAGCGATTCCTCCCGTCCCGCAAGCCCGCCGACGCCGGCCGCAACCCAGCCGCCGGCCGTCGATCCGCGCAAGGGCACCGAGATCCTGCCGATGCCCGACCAGAGCCCCACGGTGGCCGGCATGCCGCGGCAGGGCCGCGCCATCGAGCCGCCCGGCGACCCCGGCGTCATCACGCCCGAGGACGACCTGCTGGACACCTCGTGCGAGAACCACGGGCGCTGACGCGCAAGCCGTGCGCGCCGGCTGGGCGCGCGCGGCGCTTCAAGCGACCTTGTCGACCGCTTCCTGGCGCGTATCGACCACCGTGAGGATGGCCAGGAAACCACTGATGTCGAACACCTCGCGCACATGCGGCTGCATCGCGCACAGCGCGAGTGCGCCAGAGGCCTGCTTCAGCCGCTTGGCCAGTACCAGCACCACGCGCAGGCCGGCGCTCGAAATGTAGTTCAGGTTGGACATGTCGAGCACGAAGCGACGCTCGCCCTTTTCCACGTGCGACAGCAGGTCCGCCTCGATACCCGCGGCATTGCCGCTGTTGATCTGGCCCTCGGGCGCGACAACCAGCACTTCCCCGACTTTCTCGATTGCGAGATTCATAGTGGTTCCCGGAAATTGACCGACGCCCCGATCCCGGCAATTCGGCCGCGGCGCAATGCCGAGATGATACGCGAGGCGCCCACGCGGCCCAACGCAAATTGCGCCAGGACAAGCGCGATTCGCGCCCCCATACGCCAGCCGGCCGCAATCGGGCATACTTCCACCTGCACGTGTACCCCTGAACGCAAGGCGACCATGCCCCCTCAGTCCGATACGCTTGACCTCGTCCCCGACGCCCGCGCCGTCGCTTCCGCCATTGAATGGCTCGAGGCCATTGCCGAGCGCGAGGCCTGGTCGCCCAAGCTGAGTTTCGGTCTGTCCCTGAGCCTGGACGAAGCGCTGACGAACATCGTTTCATACGCCTTCGACGATCCCCTGCAGGCCCCCGATCCCGCGCGCGTCCGCCTGGCCTGCCGCCAGGACGGCGAGTGGATCTCGCTGGAGATAACCGACAATGGCCGCCCGTACGACCCCACCCTGACCCCGCCTCCCCCATTGGCCATTTCGCTCGATGACGCCGAAATCGGCGGCCACGGCGTGCGGCTGATGCAGCACTATCTGCACGACCTGCGTTACACGCGCACCGGCAACGAGAACCATCTGACGCTGGTCATGCGCGCCGCTTGACCTCACCGGCGCGTCACATCGAGACGCGCTATCGACCCCCAGCAACGCATAGGCAGAAAGTACCGAACCAGACCCGGTCATCTGTCACTCATGCATACACTGCGCGCCGGTTGCGCGCGGCCCACGCCCAGATGCCGCCCGTGAACGCTCCCTATCGCCCGGAAGGATTGCTTGCCCGCCCTTTGTATGCCCGCGTCGACGCGGGCGCCGTGGCCCATAACCTGGCGCGCCTGCGCAGCGCCCTGCCCGCCACCGGCGCGCCCCGGCTGTGGGCCACCGTCAAGGCCGATGCCTATGGACATGGCCTGGCGCGCGTGCTGCCCGCACTGCGTGGCGCCGACGGACTGGCGGTGCTGCACCTGGATGAAGCGCGCGCCTGCCGCAGGCTGGGCTGGGACGGCCCGGTCCTGGTCTACGGCGGGCTGTACTCGCAAGCCGACACATTGCTGCTGGATACGCCGCAACTGCACCTGGTCATTACCCATGCCGCGCAATTGCAATGGCTGGCGCAAGCGCCCGCCGCCGAACGGCCGGCGGTCTGGCTGCGTTTTGCCGGCGACATCCACCACACCGGCTTCTGCGCCGACGACTACCGCGCCGCCTTCGCGCTGGCGCGCGATCTATCCAGACGCGGACTCATCGGTGAAGTCGGCCACCTGAACCACTACGCGCGCGCCGACGAGGCCGACGGGGTGGCGCTGGCCGACGCGCGCTTTCGTGACGTGATCGCGGGCCTGCCCGGCCCGGTGTCCACCAGCAATTCCGCGGCGATGCTGGGCCATGCCGCGCTGGCGGCCGCCACCCAATGGGTCCGTCCGGGCCTGGCGCTGTATGGCGCCAGCCCGTTCGCCGAGCGCAGCGCGGTCCAGCTCGGCCTGCTGCCGGCCATGTCCCTGCACTCGCAGGTCGTGGGCATCCAGCGCGTACCGGCGGGCGCCGGCATCGGCTACAGCGGCGCCTTCATCGCGCCCGCGGCGATGGACGTGGGCATCGTCACTTGCGGCTATGCCGACGGCTACCCGCGCCATGCGCCCACCGGCACGCCGGTGGTAGTAGCCGGCGTGCGCACGCGCCTGCTGGGCCGCGTCTCGATGGACATGATGGCGGTGGACCTCGGCCCCGTGCCGCAGGCCGCGATCGGCGCGCCCGTGACGTTGTGGGGCGCGGAAGGCCTGCCGGTAGAGGAAGTCGCGATGGCGGCGGGCAGCATCGCCGCGCAATTGCTCACGGGCCTGAGCGCGCGCGTGCCGGTGGCGCTGGCCGGCGCGCGTTGAATGGCGGCGCCCCGGCACCGCGGCGGCCGTCGAAAAACAGCCCTGGCGCCCGCCGGGGCCGCGGGTTCAGGCCGTGTCCTGGCGCGGACGGGCCGGGGCGAACAACAGGAACAGCAACGTAGCGGCCAGATAGATCACACCGGTCGCGGCCAGCCCTGCGCCCATGCCGGCGGCGCCGAACATGGCGCCGACCACCAGCGGACCCGCCATCTGCCCGAGCTTGTCGGCAGCGCGCATGACGCTGGTGGCGCCGGCCGCGCCGTAGCGCTGCACCTGTGGCAGGGCCAGCATGTATGGCGATTGCGAAGCGCCGGCGAAGCAACTGGCCAGCGCCAACAACAGCACCGCGGCGGCGGCGGCCAGCAGGCCACTGTTGAAGTACAGGCCCAGCATGCCGAGGCTGCCCACCAGGCCTCCCAGCACGATCCAGCTTTTCTTGATGCGGCTGCGATCCACCACGCGGCCCATCAATGGGCCGACATAGATGACACACAAGCCGTAGATCATCAGCACGCGGCCAATGCTGGAGGCCGCCACGCCTTCGGCCTCCAGGTAAAGGGGCAAGGCGAAAGACAGCAGCCCGACCTGCGCGATCGAGAACGGAATCACGCTGCCCAGCAGCAGCAGGCCGAAATCGCGCGTGAACAGCAGCTTCAGCGTCTCCGAGAGGTGCGCGCGGGCGCGGACCGCGGTCTGCGCCGCCAACCCGCGTCCGCGATCCATGTAGGGGCGCATCAGGATCAGCACGCCGGCCAGCGGCATGACCAGCATCACGGCACCGACCGCGAACACCGCGCGAAAGCCGACCTGCTCCATCAGCATGGCTCCCACCGCCGCGCCCGACAGGTGGCCTGCGAACAGGCCGGCGATCACGCCGGTCATGTTGCGGCCGCGATACTGCGGCGGGCTGCGCGTCACGATAAAGCCCTGCAGGCCCATCCACGTCAAGCCGTAGCCCAACCCCACCAGGCCGCGCGCGGCGCTGAACAGCCACAGATTGGCGGCCGCCGCGCAGGCCAGCATGCCGGCGGCGGATACGCCCAGGCCGGCCAGCACCGGCACCTGCCAGCCCTTGCGGTCGGTAAGGCGACCGGCCAGCAGCGAGGTCAGCAGCCCGCAGCCCATCTCCACCGAGATCGGCAGGGCCAGCAGCAGATTGGCCGGCAGGTCCAACCCGCCCGCGGGCAGGCTGCGCGCATACAGGGGCAGAAAGCCCAGCGGCAGGGCCCAGGCGAACAGGAATCCGAACATCACCGGCCGCGCGATGCGGCCGACCTCGGACGCATCGTCCGGGCCGACCCGGCTGCCGTCGGGCAACGTGGCGCGCGCGGCGAAGGCGCGATTCATCAGCAGCGCCAGCAGCAGCAACATTTCGATCGCGGCCACCAGCGCCACGGCGACCACGGTCACGGCGTCCAGCGCGCGGCTGCGCACGCCAGCGGCGATGACGTCGCCGGACAGGCGCAGCACCAGGTCGCCATGCGCCTTCGGATCGGCCAGCGCCGCGCCCAGCGGCAGCACCAGGGTCAGGTCGTCGGCCCTTGGACGGACCGGCGGCAGGCCCGCCACATCGAGCGCGCCGCGCGCATCGGCGCCATAAAGGACGCGGCCATCACGATCGGCCAGTTCGATCTGCGCCACTGCCGGAAATGTCGCGGCCAAGCGCGTGAACGGCGCTTCGACGCCGCGCAGCCGATCCACTTCCAGGCCATAGCCGAGCACCCGGTTCAGGTCGCGCTGCAGGCCTTCGGCCAGCAGACCGACGTTGTTGCGCGTGACCTCGAGCCAGCCGCTGCGGAATGTGGAGATGGTGTAGGCGGCATACACGCCCTGCGCCAGCACCAGGGCCAGCAACGGCACTACGAAACGTGCGCGGCCGCCGGCGGCCAGCGAGGTCAGCGGCACGACGTACTTGAAAACCGCGGCCAGGCCCAGGCCCACCAACACGGTAACGACCAGCAGCACCTGCAGGTTATCGACCAGCAAGCGGCGGCTGGCCTCGCCGTCCTGGATGGCCGACAGCACCACGGCCCCCAGAGTCTTGCCCCCCGCGGCGGTCAGCGGCACGGCCACGGTGACGCGGTCATCGGCCACGGCGACCAGCGCGCCGGACGCGCGCCGCGCCGCGCCGGCGGTGATGGCCGCGTGCCCCGCATCCAGCGTGCGCGCCAGGCGCGCGGCGTCCTCGGGCAACTCGCCCTGCGTCGCGAGCGCCTGGCCATCGGCCAGCAGCACTGCCGCGCCTTGCACCCCGCGCGAGCCGGCCAGGCCATCGCGCAAGGTGTCGCGCAGGCCGAAATACTGCTCCAGCGGCTTGCCCAGGCGCAGCCCATTCTCGATGTTGCCGGCCACGCGCCGCGCCACCACTTCGACGCGATCGGCGGTGGTGTCGACCACCAGCCGGTTCAAGGCCGACAGACTGAGGGCGCCGATCAGCGCCTGCGCCAGCAGCAGTACGGCCAGGCAGGCCAGCGTGACTTCCAGGACCGGGCGGCGACGCAACCCATTGAGCACTATTTGTATTGGTTCGCTACGCATGGGGCCACGCCGCCGCAAAGTATTTACACACGGGCACTAATGGTATTTACAATTAATGCAAATTGCATCTTATTTCACGCCCTTACCCCACCCGCCTCCAATCGCCCCCATGTCGTTGCGCTCGCTCCGTAGCAAGATTTTTCTACTGGTCGTAGCGCTGCTCCTGGCGGTGGCGGCATTCGTGATGCTGACCTCGCAGCGCAACGTCACCCGCACGGTGATGACCAGCGAACGCCATGCCGTCAGCAACGTGATGGAGCTGGTGCTGCGCGACGCCGAGGCCCGCTGGGGCGCGCTGCTGGCGGACAAGATATCCACCGTGCGCAGCGGCCGGCGCCAACTGATGCAGAGCGGCACCGTGGTCGCGGCGGCCCTTGGCGCCTATGCCGACCTGGCCGACCGCGGCCTGGTGACGCCGGGCGCGGCCAAGGGCATGGCGCGCGCCTGGATCAATCGTCTCAAGCTCGACGACCGCCGCTACGCCTTTGTCTACGACGCCGACTTCCGGGTGCTGGCCAGTGGCGACCCCGACATGATCGACCGCGATCTGTCGACGCTGTCCGACTTCAAGAACCGTCCGCTGGCGCAAGCGTTGCTGCAGGAAACCCGTACCTCCGGCTATGGGTTCGCCATCTATCGCTGGCCGCCGTCGGCCCAGCGCGGCGACGGCGAAACGCGCTATGCCTATTTCGGCTACTTCCGCCCCTGGAACTGGGTATTCGCCATTTCCGACAGCGCCCACGACGTGATCGAACAGATCGACAACCGCCGCGCCCAGTTGGAGAATTCGGTGCGCGATACGCTGGCCAAGCTGACCCTGGCGCAGTCCGGCTTCATCTTCATCATGGCCGAGGACGGCCGCATGATCGTGCCGCTGCCCGAGACCCGTGCCGGCCTGCTGGAAGCCCGCGACCAGGACGGCGCCACCCTGCGCACGCTGCTGGCGCGCCAAGACGCCAGCGGCAAGCTGCAAAGCCTGAGTGTCGATGGCGGCAGCGGCCTCTGGCGGATCGACAGCGCGCGCTTCGCGCCGCTGGGCTGGACCGTGGTGGCGGCAGTGCCCGAGAGCGACCTGACCGCGCCGGCGCGCGAACTGCTCAACCGGCAGGCGCTGATCTTCGTGGGCATGATGCTGGTGGCGCTGGTGTGCGCCTGGCTGGTGGCGGCGCGCATCGTCAGGCCGCTGGAAACGCTGACGCACTACGCCCGCCTGCTGCCCGAGCAGGACCTGACCGCCGCAGCCAGCGTGCCGGCCCATATCGCCGCGTTGCCGGACAAGCACAAGGACGAAGTCGGGCGCCTGGCCTCGTCGTTCCTGTTCATGGACCGCAAGCTGCGCGAAAATGTGGCCCGCCTGATGCGCGAGACCACCGCGCGCGAGCGCTTCGAAAGCGAACTGAACATCGCCCGCGCGATCCAGCTCGGCCTGCTGCCGGTGCCACTGTCGCCCGTCACGCGCGAACAGGTCGACCTGAACGCGGTGATGCTGCCGGCCAAGGAGGTCGGCGGCGACCTTTACGACTACTTCACGCTGCCCGACGGCCGCCTCTGCCTGGCCATTGGCGACGTGTCGGACAAGGGCGTGCCGGCGGCGCTGTTCATGGCCGTCACGCGCACGCTGATCCGCGCCACCGCCGAGGACGAGACCGACCCGGCGCTGATCATGCAGAAGATCAACAACCGCCTGTCCGAGAACAACCCCAACATGATGTTCGTCACGCTGCTGGTCGGCGTGCTCGACATGACCACGGGCGAACTCAAGTGGGCCAATGCCGGCCACCTGCCCCCGGCGGTGGTCGGCGCCGATGGCGTGGTGCGGCTGCTGGAAGGCCGCAGCGGTCCGGCCTGTGGCGTGCAGGAAGACCTGGAATACCGCTGCCTGTCGACAGTGCTGGCGCCGGGGGAGATGCTGGTGGGCTACACCGACGGCATCACCGAGGCCGTCAATCCACAGAATGCGCAGTATGGCGATCCGCGCCTGCTGGCCGTGCTGTCCAATCCCCCCGTGCCGGCGGCCAGCCTGGCCAAGCGTCTGCTGGAAGACGTGCAGGCCTTTGCCGACGGCGCGGAACAATCCGATGACATCACCTTGATCGTGATCCGCCGCCCATGAAGACTTCGCTGTCCACCCTCTTGCTGAGCCTGGCCCTGCTGGCGCCCGCCGCGAGCCACGCCCAGGCCGGGGCGGCGCCGTCCCCGGCCGCCACGCCCGCCCAGGTGTTCCCGACCACCCCCGTGACGCGTCCCGACGGCAAGAAATGGCGTATCGGCTATTTCGAGAGCGGCGACTACAGCGAGTATCCGCGCACCCTGCGCGTCACGGTCGAGGGCCTGCAGAAGCTGGGCTGGATCACCCTGCCCGCCATTCCCGACGGCTTGAACGGCAGGCAGATGTGGAACTACCTGGCCGACAACGCCCACAGCGACACGCTGGAATTCGTGCGCGATGCCTGGTGGCAGCCCGGCAACTTCGACGCCGCCCAGCGGCCCGCGGTGCGCGAGGCCATCAAGCAGCGGCTGGAAGGCAGGAAGGATATCGACCTGATCATCGCCATGGGCACCTGGGCCGGCCAGGACATGGCCGCGATGGGCGCGCCGGTGCCCACCATTGTCGCGTCGACCAGCGACGCCATCGGCGCCCGCATCACCCGCTCGGCGCAGGACAGCGGCCTGGACAACCTGCATGCCCGCGTGCAGCCCGAGCGCTACCAGCGCCAGGTGCGCCTGTTCCACGAAATCGTGCCGTTCAAGCGCCTCGGGCTGGTGTACGAGGACAGCCCGGAAGGCCGCACCTACAGCGCGGTCGACGCCGTCGAGCAGGTGGCGCGCGAGCAGGGCTTCGAGGTGCTGACCTGCAATGCGCCCTCCAACGGCATCCCGCAGGAAGCCGCGACCCGCAATGCGCTCGAATGCTATGCCAGGCTGGCGCCGCAGATCGATGCCGCCTACGTCACGGTGCACCGGGGCGTGACCCCGGCATCGATCGATACGGTGGCCGAGATCCTGCGCCAGGCGCGCGTGCCGAGTTTCTCGATGCTGGGCTCCGAAGAGGTCAAGCACGGCCTGCTGCTGAGCCTGGCTCAGGCCGACTATTCCTATGTGGGCCTGTTCTATGCCGAGACCATGGCGCGGATCTTCAACGGCGCCAAGGCGCGCGAGTTGAGCCAGGTCTGGATCGATCCCGCCAAGATCGCCCTGAACCTGCAGACCGCGCGTATCATCGGCTTCGATCCGCCGGTGGATATCCTGCTGGCGGCAGACGAGGTCTACGAGGCGCGGTAGCGCGCCGCGGCCTGGCCTGGGCGGGAACGCCGGGTAATAGCATAAAATCCGCCTACGTGTCCTGGCGATGGAACCAAAACGCCTACCGGGTTACTCAATCACAGGGGCTGTTGAATCTCCTACGGGCCCGACCCTGGACACGCCGGATTTATTGGCTGCATGACAATTTCATCGGTTACCCCATCCTCGCCGTTCGTCTCTCTCGAAGCCTTCGCCAAGGCGGCGCAGAGCGGCCAGGACGTCTATGTCGACATCGCCGGCGAAAAGCTGCAGGTCCTGGGCATCGGAACCACGCCCGGCGGCCGCAGCGTGGCGTGGGTGGCGCCCAATGTCGACACCACCAGCCTGTTCGCGCAGGCGCTGGCCCACAGCTATGGCCAGGGCATCGCCAGCGCGGTGTCGCGCGAACTGGGGCTGGAGCCCAACCCCGGCAAGCCGCTGGCCGCCCGCAGCGTCGCGCAGGCGCTGGACATGGCGCAGACCTCGCGCGATGCGCTCTCCGGCGTCGACTTCCTGACCCGGCTGGCGGTATCGGCCAGCGCCGACACCCCGGCCTTCCAGCAAGCCTGTCGCGACGCGGGCGTGGCCCCCGCCAGCCTGGATGCCGGCCGCCGCGATGCGCTCGACCAGGCCATGCAGGCCCGCTTCGACCAGGCCACCCAGACAGGGCAGAGCCCGGTCTCGCTGGCGACCGCGGCCGCCTGGCTGCGCGAGCAACTGTCCCGCTGACACCACCCGCGGTATTCCGCCCTTCGGAATATCGCCGCCACTGATTACTTGTTTTTACATTTCTGACGGAAAAAACCCTACTTTTGCCTCAATATTTCGATTTTCGAAATATTGTGACACCGGTAAGCTGCGATAATTCGCCGCAGACCGGTAGTAACTTGTAGCTGAATACACGTTTCTTTTCCCAATCCATGACCCATTCCAGCGACTGCACAGCCGCTTCCGCGGAGACGGATTTGCCGCCCGTTCGCGCAGACGACGAGGGGCGGGGTTGGGACACGGATGAACAATACCTGCTGCGCGACCTGGTGCGGGAACACTCCACCCGATTGCAGCGCTTCATCATCAAGCACATTGGCAACACCACCGAGGCCGAAGACCTGGCGCAACAGGCCTTTGTCGAAGCGGCCCGCTCATACCGCAGCTTCCGTGGTGAATCGCAACTGTCCTCCTGGCTCTACGGTATCGCGCTGAACCTGGTGCGCAACTACCTCTCGCGCGCGCCTGAACGCCGCCACGATTTCGTCAGCGACAGCATGCTGGCCGAGCATGCCGCCAGCGATCTGCCCCCCGATCGCGTGCTGGAACAGAACCAGACCCTGGCACTGCTGCAGGAATCGCTGGACGAACTGCCTGAAAACATGCGCGACATCCTGCTCATGGTCGGCATCGACGAAATCTCGTACGAAGACGCCGCCGCGCTGCTGACGGTGCCGGTAGGCACCGTGCGCAGCCGCCTGTCGCGCGCCCGCGCGGCCTTGCGCGACAAGCTGGCCCAGAAAGGGCTGCGGCTCGACGACTGAGCCGCCTCCGGGGCGTGCGTCCCAGGACGCCGCCGCCCCCCCCCCCGCAACGCCAAGCGCGCCCGCTAGGGCGCCCTGCCCGTCCCCGGCGCCGCCACCGGCTCGACCTGGATCACCGGCCCTTGTTGCGCGCTGGACTTGCCTTCCAGCAGTGGCGCCGCGCCGGGCGTGCCGTCGAGCCACTCGGAGGCGCGCACCGGTCCGTTGCTGCGGCGCAATTCGACATTCGGCCCGAACACGATGCGGGTCCGCTGGCTTTGCGCCAGGTCGAGATACTGCCCCGCTGTCATGCGGCCGTCGCCGCCCCAGGTGGCATTGAGCATGGGGCCGGTGCCGGACACGCCGGGCGTGGCCACCACTTCGCCATTGATCGCCACGACCTTCGGCCGGATCAGGAACAGGCGCTCGCGCCGCTGCACGGTCTTGGACTTGTTCGAAAACAGCAAGCCCAGGCCCGGGATGTCGCCCAGGATCGGCACCTTGTCGACCTGCTCGGAATTCTGGCTGCTGTTATAGCCGCCGATCAGCAGGGTCTGGTCGTTGCCGACGATGGCCAGGGTGCTGATGTTGCTCTTGCGCACCGTGGGCAGGTTGTCGATCTGGCGTTCCTCCTGGATGCGGCCGTCCTCGATATCGACCGTCAGCTCGACGCGGGCGCCGTCCTTCGATTCAATGTAGCGCGGCGTCACGCGCAGCGACGTGCCGACGGTCACCGGCGTCACCGTCGCCACGCGCTCGCCGCGGGTCTGGATGTAGAAGGTGTCCGACAGATCGATCATCGCGCCGAGGTTGTCGGCGGTCAGGATCGACGGCTGCGACAGGATGTT
The DNA here is from genome assembly GCF_059761975.1 of Achromobacter sp. 46006. Taxonomy (NCBI): domain Bacteria; kingdom Pseudomonadati; phylum Pseudomonadota; class Betaproteobacteria; order Burkholderiales; family Alcaligenaceae; genus Achromobacter; species Achromobacter sp. 46006. Next base: position 57,431 of record NZ_JCBANN010000008.1, on the reverse strand, counting down.
GGCCTGGCCCTTGGTCTGCAGGGCACGCAGGCGCGCCGCGAGCGTATTGCCGACGCTCACGCCAATGGTGCCGGGCGACAGCGCGGCGCCGCTTTCCAGCGGCAGCCCGCCGCTCGGGCCGAGGCCCAGGTTGCCATAGCCGAACGTGGTCGAACCGGCGCGCGCGCCCCAGGTCACGCCCAGTTCGCTGACCAGGTCCGAATTCACATCCACGATCATGGCCTCGATCTCGACCAGCGTGCTGGGCAGGTCGAGCTGCTCGATCAGGCTGCGGTAGATGGGGATGCGGTCGGGGATGTCCTGCACGATGATGGCGTTCAGGCGCGCATCGGCCTGCACCGTGGGCTCGCGCAGGCGCAGCCCGGATTTGCCGGTGGCCGCGGGCGCTGGCGATTGGCCGCCAGTCTGCGCGGCCGCGCCATCGCCGCCGCCGGCCTGCGGAAAGGCCGGCGGATTGTCGCGCAGCGGCGCCGCGATCGCGGCCAGGGTTTCATTGTTGGCGCCACCGCCTCCGCCAGTGATCAGGTTGCGCAGCACGGTCGACAGGCCCGGCGTCACCACCTTCTGGTCGCGATAGCTGATGGTGCGGTCGTTGACCGAGGCATGCTTGAGCCGGAACACCGCCACCTGCTGGCCGCCAGCCCCCATCGGCAAGGCGGCCACGGTGCGTTCGACCAGGTCGACGTAGCCGGGCGGGCCGGACACCAGCGCGATGCCCTGATCGGGCAGCTCGCCCCAACCGAAGCGCGGGTCCAGCACCCCGAGCTGTTGCAAGGCCTGGCGTAGCGCGCTGATGGAACTGCCCATGGCGCTGACCGAGCGCGTCTTCATGTCGTTGGTGCGGCTGACGAACAGCGTGCCGGCATAGACGAACCAGTTGAAGCCGTACACGCCGCCCAGCCGGTCCATGAACTCGGTCGGCGAATTGGCATTGAACTTGCCATTGACGGTGCCATTGACGTTGGGCCCGAGTTGCAGCGACAGGCTGAAGCCCCCGGCGAATTCACGCAACAGCGTCTGCAGGTTCTCGTCGCGGGCATAGTAGCTATAGGGCACGTTCGGCCAGTTCGGCGCGGACTGCGCGCCGGCCGCCAGGCCCAGCGACAACGCGGTCGCCAGAATCATCCGCTTCAACACTTTCTCTCCTCGGGTCACATACCCGTAACGCGTAGTCATGCCAGCCGCCGCACGGCGCCGGCCCAAAAGGACAGCGCATTGGCAAAAGCCCCCACGGCCTCGTCCAGCGCCAGATCGCCGCTGTCCGGCGGCAACGCCTGCTGCAGCCACAGGGCCCGGTCCTGCGGGTCCACCACGCAGCAGGCAGCGTGCCGCGCCAACATGCCGGCGGCCAGCTTGCCGGCCTCGGTCACCAGGATGTCGCGCTCGGCGTCCCCGGCCGGCAGCGGACACAGGCGTGCGCTCATGGCCAGCCAGCCATCGCGCGCCGGCTGCAGGTGCACGCGATAGACCTGGTCGATCACCACGGTAAGGCGGCCATCGGCGCGGGCCGAGGGCGGCAGGCCGTGGCGTGCCGCATAGGCGGAGATCAGGGGATGCTGGGGTGCATTCATGTCGGGTCTTCCGGATTGCCGGCCAGCTTCCTGACCAGCCGCAGGACTTCGGCGACCGGCTCGATCAGCTCGCTGGGAATGTATTGATCGGGTTGCGCGGACGCCATCAGCGCCCGCGCCAGGGGAATGTTCTGCATCACCGGCACGCCGGCCTCGCGCGCCGCGGCCATCATCTGCTCGGCCAGCGCGCCCTCGCCCTTGGCCAGCACCACCGGCAGCGGCGTCTCGTCGGGCTCGTAATAGATCGCCACCGCCAGGTGGGTGGGATTGGTCACCAGCACCGATGCCTTGCGCGTGCTGGCGACCGCGCCGTGCATCACCATCTCCTGGTGCAGGTGCTTGCGCTTGTGCTTGATGTGGGGATCGCCCTCCATCTCCTTGAATTCCTGCTTGATGTCTTCCTTGCTCATCATCAGCCCCTTGCGGTATTGCATGCGCTGCCAGACGAAATCGGCCAGGGAAATCACCACGTAGGCCACCGCGATATTGACGATCAGGGTGCGCATCATGCCGCCCACGCCCGCCTCCAGGCCGGCCAGCCCGCTGTGCGGCACCGCCATCAATTCCGGCAGCGCATCGCGCACCACCAGCGTCACCAGCACCGACAGGAAGGCGATCTTGATGATGGACTTGAGCAGCTCCACCAGGTTCTTCTTGGAGAAGATGTTCTTCAGATTGCTCATCACATTGAGCTTCTTGGCGGATGGCTTGAGCTTCTCGAACGCCAGCACCACCCCCACCTGCAGGAATTCGGAGAACATGCCGATCACCAGCACGATCAGCACGAACGGCAGCACCAGGTAGACGGCTTCGCGCAACGCCGCCTCCAGCGCCACCGGCAGCGCCTCTTCGAACGGCTGGCCCACCAGCGTCGACGGAATCAGGATCAGGCGCCCCAGGGCCTCGACGATGCCATGGGCGTTGCCCAGCATGTAGCCGAACAGCGCCAGCACCAGCAGCGTCTGGGTGAAGTCCTTGCTGTGCGCGACGTCGCCCTTCTGGCGCGCTTCGCGCAGCTTCTTCTGGGTTGGCTGTTCGGTCTTTTCGCCGCTCATGGCGCCCGCCATTGGTTGTCCAGGAACGGCAGGGCCGTGCTGATCTGGCCGGTGGCCTCGGCGGCGTATTCGAACAGCGTGCTCATGTACAGCACCATGACAAGCAGCGCCAGCGCGCTCTTGATCGGCATCGCCAGGAAGAACACCTGCAACTGCGGCGCGAAGCGGCTGACCAGCGCCAGCCCCACCTCGGCCAGGAACATCGAGATGATGGCCGGCGCGGCGAACAGCAGCGTCAGCCGCAGAAAACGGCCCAACTGGTCCAGCATCAGCGGCACGCTTTCACGGCGCAGCGTCGGCGCCCAGTCCCACAGGTCCCACAGCCGGAAGCTGTCGTACAGCATGGTCAACATCAGCATGAAGCCGCCGCCCACCAGGAAGAACACCATGAAGGCCTGGTTGAACAGGATGCCCAGCGGCGACGAGTCGTTGCCGGTGGCCGGGTTGATGGTGGCGCCCAGACTGGCGCCGCGCTGGTTGTCGACCACGAAGCCCACCGCCTCGAAGATCCAGAACGGGATCGCCACGAGGAAACCCATCACCAGGCCGATGAAGACCTCCTTGGCCACCAGCAGCACCAGCTCGACCGCGCCCAGGTCGATCACGGCGTAGCGCGGTGCCAGCGCCGGCACCAGCACCAGGCCGATGGCGGCGCACAAGGCGTAGCGCAGCATGCCGGGCAGCAACTGGCGGTTGAACAGGGGCAGCATCGCGCACAGCGCCAGGATACGCGGCTGTGTCAGCGCCAGCGTCCCCAGGAAGACTTTGGCTTCGGCGTAGGTGATGCCCGAGATCATGATGGCCGGCCGCTCCTAGTGGATCTTGTAGAAGAGGTCGAACACGGAAATCGTGAAGTTGTACAGCTCGGCGCTGAGCCAGCGCGCCGTCAGCATGATGGTGGCGAACACCGCGATCAGCTTGATGGCGAACGAAAGCGTCTGCTCCTGGATCTGCGTCAGTGCCTGGAACAGCGAAAACAGCGTGCCCACGATCGCCGCCACGGCGATCGGCGGCAGCGACAGCCACAGCACCAGGTAGAGCGCCTGGGTCATGTAGGAGACGAGGTCGACGGTTCCCATGGCGGCCTCAGGTGTAGGACAGCACCAGGCCCTGGATCAGCCGCGTCCAGCCGTCGACCATGACGAACAGGAACAGCTTCAGGGGCATGGAGATCGTGACCGGCGACACCATCATCATGCCCATCGCCAGCAGGATGTTGGAAACGATCAGGTCGATGATGACGAACGGCAGGTACAGCAGAAAACCGATCTGGAACGCCGCGGTCAGTTCAGACAACAGGAACGACGGAATCAGCACCAGCAGGTCGTCTTCCTTCAGGTTGCGGGCCTGCTGCTCGCCCCACAGGCCGCGCGCGGTGCGCAGGAAGAAGTCGCGCTGCTCGGCGCGGCTGTTCTTGAGCATGAAGGCGCGCATCGGCTCGGCGCCGCGCGTCACCGCGTCGAGGATGCCTTCGAGCCGGTCCGGCTCGGGCGCGCCCGGCGCCACCACCGCGGGCGGCGCGCGCAGCTCGTCGCCGATCTGCATCACCACCGGCCCCATGACGTAGGCCGACAGGATCAGCGCCAGCCCGTACAAGGCCATGTTGGGCGGCACCTGCTGCACACCCAGGGCATTGCGCACCAGCGTCAGCACCACGGCGATCTTCAGGAACGAAGTGGTCATGACCGCCGCCAGCGGCACCAGCGCCAGCAGCGCCAGGACGACCGCCAGGCTGATCGGATCCGCGCCGTTCATGCGCCAGCCTTGCCGAGGCGATGCAGCGTGACGCCGATGCGGCCATCGATCTCGACCAGTTCGCCGCTGCCCACCAGCGCGCCGTTGGCGCGCACCAGCACCGGCCCATCCGCCAGCGGCCGCGCCAGGTCGAAGGTCTCGCCGGGCTGCAACTGGCGCAGTTCGCCCAGGGTGATCTGGCGCTCGCCCAGTTCAAAAGTCAGTCGGACGGGAATGGCGTCGATATCGAGCGGCGTCTGGTCGCCCGCATCGGCGTCCAGCGGCGGTTGCGGCGTCTCGGTCATGAGGGAGGTCCAGCCTTGGGTAACGAGGTATGAGGAATCCTGGCGGCGCACGCGCAGCCCCTGGCCGCCGGCGCCGAGCCACAACTCGCCGTCGGGCGAGATCAGGCAATGGTCGAGGAACACGGTGTCGCGCGGCGCCAGGCTGCGCAACTCGGCCGCGCCCAGATGGGTCCAGCCCAGGCAGGCTGCCAGGCGCACCGGCACGTCGTCGGCGTCGATATCGTTGGCCGTCGGCGCGGCACGGCCGACCAGGCCGGCCAGCAGCATCAGGCCCAGGCCATCGGCCGCCAGCGTGGCGTAGACCGTGTCGCCGCTGACGGGATGCCGCGCCGCGAGCGTCCAGTCATGCGGCAGCGCCGGCGCCGGGGTGTCGCGGCCGACCACCCGCAGCGGGCCGCCGGGCGATGCTTCGCCCAGCCCCGCGACCACCTCGGCCAGCAAGGTCTCGATGGCGGCCGACGCCAGGGGCGGCGGTAGCTCGCCTGCGTCCAGGTCCGGCAGCCTCGCCGCCAACCAGGCCGTGGCGGCGCTGGCCGGCAGGCCCAGGCGCAGTCGCGCGCCGGCCCATTCAAGATCGGCCGAGAGCGTGGCCGACTGCCGCACGGCGTCCGGCACGCCGGGCGTGAAACCCAGGCGCCAGCGCATCGGCTCGGCATCGCTGCCGGCCAGGGGCGCCAGCGTGACCGCCAGGTCGGCGCCATGGCGGGCGATCAGCGAGCGCGCGCGGGCTTCGTTGCCGGACAGGCGCGGCAACGGCAGCGCAACAGGGGAAGATGATGTACTTGCGGTCATGGGTTCCAGGAATCAACGGCGCGGCGCGTCGGCGTCGGTCTCCGCCAGGCAGGGGTCTTCCGGGTCATCGGTGCCGACACGCACGCGCGTCGCCCGGCCCAGGCTCTCGGCCAATTGCTCGGCCAGCGGCCGCGCCAAACTGGCCAGGCGTTCACGCGATGGCTCGCTGGCGCAGGTGAAGTCGGCAACGACGCGGCCTTCGGCCTCGTAAACCGACACGCTGACTCCGGGCAGCACCTCATCCTTCAACTCCACCCGCACCTGACGCCGGCCCTGGCTGCCATCGGCCACCAGCAACTGCTCGGCGCTGCCGAGCAGGGCGTCGGCCAATGCCTGCGGCGGCGCGTCGGCGGGTTGGGCGGCCTCGGCACGGCCGGCGCCGAACAGTGAAAACGGCGAGGGCGTGGCAGGCACATCGGACGGCGCGGCTTCGCCGCCTTGTCCCATGGCCTGCTCGAACGCGCGCCGGTCGGCATCGCTGGCCTGGCGGCCAGGCGCCTGGCCGTCCGATTGGGCCAGCCCCGAACCCTGGGCAATGGCGGTGTCCAGGCCGATGCGTCGGTCTATGCTCATGCCGGTTCGAACTCCTCGTGCTCTTCCCAGTCCTCGCGATCGCGCGACAGCGAGGCGGCCTCTTCCATTTCCATATCTTCCTTGTGCTCCAGCGCCTTCAAGTGCTCAGCCAGATGGATGCTGGCCAGTTCCACGAACTTGCCGGTCAGGCGCACCGCCTGCTGGTGCTGATCGCGGCGCTCGGCCAGCGCCTGGGCTTCATCGCGCAGGCGCTGCGCGGCCTGCTCCAGCGCCTGTTCGCGCTGGCGCTCGCCTTCGCGCAGGCCGGCCACGCCCTGCAGCACGCCTTCGATCTCGCGCACCCGCACCACGCGGCTGCACAGGTCGCGGTACATGGCGCGCTCGCGCCGCTCGGATTCGTCGCGGAAATCCGCCAGCGCCTGCTCGGATGCCTGGCGCGCGGCCTCGGCCTCGGCGTGGCGCTGGCGCTGGCGCGATACCGCGAGTTCGGCCTGGCCTTCGCGAAAGCGCTTGATGGCGAGCAACTCGTCGAACACGCTCATGCCGCCCCCACGATGCCGCTCATCTGCGCCAGCGCCTCGGGCAGCGTGGCGCGTTCGTCGGTGCGCTGCCGCAGGAACTGGTTGATGGCGCCGATCTTGTCGATGGCCTCGTCGGTCACCGCGTCGCCGCCGCGCTTGTACTCGCCGATCTTCACCAGCAGCTCGACTTCCTGGTACTTGGCCATCAGTTCGCGCAGGCGGCCGGCGGCGCGCTTGTGCTCGGGCGTGATGACCGCGTTCATGACGCGGCTGGCCGAGGCCAGCACATCGATGGCGGGGTAATGGTTGGCCGCGCCCAGCTTGCGCGACAGCACGATATGGCCATCCAGGATGGAGCGGGTTTCGTCGGCGATGGGCTCGGTCATGTCGTCTCCCTCCACCAGCACGGTGTACAGCGCGGTGATGGAGCCGTGCTCGTTCATACCGGCGCGTTCCATCAGCTTGGGCAGCGTGGCGAACACCGACGGCGGATAGCCGCGGCGGGTCGGCGGCTCGCCGGCGGCCAGGCCGATCTCGCGCTGGGCGCGGGCGAAGCGCGTCACCGAGTCCATCAGGAACAGCACGCGCTTGCCCTGGTCGCGGAAATACTCGGCGATGGCCGTGGCCACATAGGCGGCCTTGGCCCGCTCCATCGACGACTTGTCGCTGGTGGCGCAGACGATCACGCTCTTGCGCCGGCCCTCGCGGCCCAGCTCGTGTTCCAGGAATTCGCGCACCTCGCGGCCGCGCTCGCCGATCAGCGCGACTACCGTCACGTCCACCGCCGCGCCCTTGACCAACATGCCCATCAGCGTCGACTTGCCGCCGCCGGCGGCGGCGAAGATGCCCATGCGCTGCCCTTCACCGCAGGTCAGCACGCTGTCCAGCGCGCGCACGCCCAATTCCAGCGGCTGCGAGATAATGCGGCGCTTGAGCGGGTCGGGCGCCTCGGCGAACACGGGATAGAACTTGCTGGCCTCCAGCGGCCCCAGCTCGGCCTCGTCCAGCGGCCGGCCCAGGCCGTCCAGCACGCGGCCCAGCAGGCCCGGCCCGACCGGCACCATGTGGGCGCGGCCGGTGGGGATGACCTCGGTGGCGGTGGAAATGCCGTACATGTCGCCGATCGGCGTGAGCAGCGCGGCATCGCGGGCAAAGCCCACCACCTCGCCCTTCATCTCGAAGTTCTCGCCGGGGTTGCGCAGGATGCAGACCTCGCCCACCTTCACCGACGGCACCACGGCCTTGATGATGGTGCCGATCACCTGCGTGACGCGGCCCTTGATGCGCAGCGTCGGCGTGTCCTGCAGCGCCAGCTCCATCATCTCGGAGATGTAGTCGAACTGGCGCATCGCTAGACCCGGCTGCCCAGGGTGCGCTGGAACGCCTGGCGCAAGGCCTGGATCTGCCCTTCCAGGCTGGCTTCGACCATGCCGATCTCGCTTTCCAGGATGCAGGCGCCGCGCGCCAGCCGGCCGTCGGCCAGGATGTCCAGGTAGCCCACGCCCGGATAGGCGGCCAGCAGGTCGTTGATCTGCTCGCGTACGGTGTCGACTTCGGCCGGGTTCAAACGCAGCGTCATCTGCTTCTGGTTGCGCACCACGGCCAGGGCATTGCGCACCACCACCATGACCTTCTCGCGGTCATCGAAACCATCGACCACCTTGCGCACCGCCGACATCACCAGCTCGACCATCTCGTTCTCGACGCCGGCGAAATACTCGACCGTGCGGCCCACCGTCTCGATCATCTTCTCGGCCTGGTCGAGCAGCGCCGCTTCGTGGCCTTCGTCGTAGCCACGCTGGCGCTCGGCCTCGAACGCCGCCTGGGCGCCAGCGACGATGGCGTCGGCCTGCGCCTGCGCCCGCGCCAGCAACTGACCGGCATCGGCCCAGGCCGCCGTCTCGGCGGCCCGCAGTATGCGCGCGGCGGGGTCGATGCGCCCGGAGCCGCCGGCGTCCGCGGCGCGCGGCATCAACGGATCGCGGGGAATGAGGAAAGCCATAGGGGATCCGTTTGCTTGAGCAGGGACAAGCCCAGCGACAGTGCCCGTGCCGCCGGCAGCGGCGCGGGCGCCGCGGGCAGGTCGGGCAGTTTCAGTTCGGCCCGCTGGGCCAGCTCGGGGCCGCCATCGCTCAGGGCCGAGCGCAGCACGCCCAGGCCCAGGGCATCGACCGCCGCGGCCGTGTCCTCCAGCGACCAGGCGGCGCTCTCCGCCAAGCCCTCATGCAGGCCGGCGGCCGTGCGGCGGGTGAAATCCAGCAGGTCGGCGCCGAAGCGGTCGATCAGCGTCCGCACCTCGTCGCCAGCGATGACACGGCGCAGCCGCGGGCCGCACAGCACCGCGCCAAGCTGGCGCGCACAGCGCGCCAACGCGTCCGGCGCCAGCAGCGCCAGTGCCAGCTCGGCCCGGGTCGTATCGATGACCGGACGCCGCCACAGGCCCAGCGTCTCCAGGATGTCGCGCGACCAATGCCGGTGCCAGGCCGGCGCCAGCGTGGGCGCCGCCGCGATCACGGCCAGCGCGGCCGGCGGCGCATGGCGTGCGTGGCGGCTTGGGTGCAGGGTGCGGCTGGGCAGTTGGTTGAATCCAACCAGCCTGCGATCCAGCACGGCCGAAGCGTGAATCATCTTCAACGCGCCTCGGCCACGGGCTCGCGGCGCTCGGGACGGGCGCGGCCAGGCATTCCATGGCGCCACAGCAGGTAGCCCAGGGCGGCGGCCAGGGCCAGCACCAGCAGGATCAACCCCGCCAGCCAGGCCAGCAATGTTGCCGACGAATCCGCGCCGACCTCGATGCCCAGCACCTGGCGCGTGGCCTGGGCGGCCGGGGCCGAGGCCGCCGGCTGCGCCGACACCAGGGCGATCGAGACCCTGTCTTCCGTCAACCCCGGAATCGCGTGCGTCACCAGCTTGCGGATCTGCGGTTGCAGCGCGTCCAGGTTGTAGCCCATCTGGTGCTTGATGAAGACCGCGGCGGTCGATGGCGTGGTGTTCTCACCCACGCCGCCGCGCTCGGGCAACACCACGTGCACCCTCGCAGCCAACACGCCGTCCATCTGCGACAGCGTGTTGGTCAGCTCCTGCGACAGCGCGTAGATGTAGCGGGCGCGCTCTTCCAGCGGCGAAGACACCAGCCCTTCCTTGCGGAAGATCTGCCCCATGCCATCGAAGCGTTCACGCGGCAGGCCGCGGGCCCGCAGGATGTCGAGCGCGCGCGCCACCTGCGGGCCGTCCACCGACACCGCCACGCCGGTCTTGGTGGTGGCCTTCTGCGCGGCAATGCCCGCATCCAGCAGCACCGACAAGACCTCGTTGGCCTCGCTTTCGCTGGCCGCCGAGAACAGTTCCACACGCGAACCGCACGCGGCCAGCAACAACGCCAGGCCCAGCAGCAGCCAGCGCAGGCGCGACAGCGCTCCGGCCGGGCCGCCCACACGCGCGGCGGGACAAGACAGGGTTGGAACGGCGTGCATTAGGACATCCTGACAAGCGAATCGACGTTCTGCGTGGTGCGCGAGACCGCCTTGCCGACCAGCTCGTACTGCACCGACACCTGCACCAGGTCGGCCTGCAACCGCAGCATGTCGGCGATGGCCGGCGCGGACGACATGGCATCGAGACGGCCGGCGATGTTCTGCCACTTCTCCGAATACTCTGTGGTGGTGCTGCGCAGGCTGGCCAGGATCTGGTTGCCAAGCGTGGCGGGCGCGGCGTCGGCCGCCGGCGTGAAGGCCGATTGCAAAGCGGCCTGTAGGCCGGTGAGCGCGGGCGGGCCGGCCTCGGGCGCGGCCATTAATTGGGCGAAGCGTTCCGTGACCAGCTCGGACGGCGTGGCCTTGACCGTGTCCAGCACGGGCGCCATTGCGGCGGAAAGCGCGGTGATCTCCATGATTATCCTAGGGCGTGTTCACACTGATAGCGTCGTCATTCATTTCGTTTGGCAAGCCCAGCAGCGAACGCGCCAGCGCGACGCCCTCGGCACCCTCGCCGCCTTGCGCGCAGGCTTGCAGCAGGCGCGTGCTTTCGGCGCTGCGGCCGGCCAGTTGCAGCGCCAGTCCGCGCCAGGCCGCCAGCAGCCCGCGTTCGGCCACCGCGCTGGTCTCGCCCTGCTCCAGCAGGCGCACCGCTTCATCCGCCCGGCCCGCGTTCAAGCGCGCCACCGCCAGACCCAGCCAAGGGTAGGCGCGGCCCGGCCGCAAGGCGCGCAACGCCTGGAAAATGGCATCGGCATGCGCCACGTCGCCGCGGCCGGCGGCCAGGAAGCCCACTTCGGCAAGGATGCGCGCGTCGTCTGCCTCAAGGACAAAAGCCGTCTCATCCGAGACGGCCGTTGCCGAGCCTGCTGCCACCCTATCGGTCATGGCATCCCCGCTTCAAGGCAGGGCTCCCTTGTCGAGCAGCGCCAGCAGGCTGGCCGCGCGGGCCCCGGCTGGTGCATATGCGTCATCGTCCCGCGCCGCGGCCACCACCAGCCGCAAGGACTCGCGCGCCGCCTCGATCTGCTCCAGCGCCAATTGGCATTCGGCCACGCGCAGCGTGGCCTCCGGCGCCAACGGAAACAGCACGCCGATCAGCGAATGGATCCGGATCGCTTCTTCATAGCGTGCCTGCATCTGCAGGCACAGCGCCAGCCCGGCCAGGTAATGCTTGCGGGTCGGGCCGTACTGCGACAGGAAGGCAAACAGCGGCAGCGCCTGGGCATACTGCGCCTGCGCCACATGCGCATAGGCCATGGCGTAAATCACTTCGAGCTGGTCGGCGGTGAGCCGCTGGCTGCCGGGCAAGGCCGCCAGGCCGTCATACAGTTGCTGCCCGAAGGCGCTGCGCGAGATCGCGGGTGAGGATTGGGACACTGGGTTCGCTCCGATATTGATGCCACTCAGACCATGGCGCGCTTGCCGATATTGGCGGTGACCTGGCTCATGCTGTCGGCCGCCGCATTGATCATCTTGCTGACCATCTGCAGCGATTCGTCCATGGCCTGCATCACGCTCTTGATCCTCTCGCGGTCTTCCTCCATCGAGGCCTGCAGCTTGACCAGCAGGGCTTCGAGCGCCTTCTTGTCGGCCAGCACCTTGTCGGCCGCTTCCTGCGCCTGCGCCGACTTGATGGTCTCGGCGCCGGTGATGACCTGGCCGGTGCCCTTGGCCACCGCAGCCGCGCCCGATGCCACCTGGCCGGCGGTCTTGACTGTATCGGCCACGCTGCGCGCGGTCTGCGAACCGACGTTGGCGGCCGCGTTGGCGCCGGCCGACACGGCCCCCGCGCCAAACGAGGCAACCGCCATCACCACCCCGACCGTAATCGTCGCCGCCAGGCCGACCGCCATGGCGATGTAGCCCGCGGTCTGCGGATCGGCCCCTGCAACCACCGCGATGGCGCCGGCCATCTTGCCCAGCGCGCCGGGCTCGATCAGGACCGCGCCCGTCATCAGCATGGACGCGCCGGCCACGATGTTGCCGATCTTCTCGGCCAGTTCCGGCTCGACGCCGAAGGCCTGCAACAACTTGCTCACGGCCTGGGTGATCAGATTGCTGATGCTGATCTCGGGGCCACCGCACTCGGCCGATATCTGGTTCGCCAGCAGGCTGACCGCGCCCGCCACCGCGATCGCCGCCAGCGTCACCATGACCGGACCGGCGGCCCCCCCCGTGACGGCCGTGGCCGCCACCGCCGCCACCACCATCAGCGCTGCCGCGATCGCGGCCACGATGGCGCCGATCCAGCCGAATATCTTGCCCAGGATGCCGCCTTTCTCGGCCTCCTTGCTCTTCTGGATCCACTCATCGACCTTGCGCGCCTGCTCTTCGTTGTTCTTGGCCTGCTCGATGCGGTTGTTCTCGATGTTTTCCTTGGCGGAGCGCAATTGCGCGTCCTGCGTCTTGCCCTGCAGGGCGCGCAGCAGATCCACCATTTCAGCGGCCGAGAACTCGCGGCTCGGCGGGGCGATGGCGGGCTTGCCATTGGCATTGGTGACGCCGTCGCCGCCGCTGCGCGCCTGCGCCACGCTCGACGCCCACTGCGAGGCCAGGGCGGCCAGGTCCAGGCCGCTGGCGGCGCGCAGCGCGGCTTCGGCCGCCGCGCCCGCGGCAAGGCCCGCGCCGGACGGCTCCAGTGCCGGCGTCAGCCCGGCGTTGCCGGTGGAAGGACGGATGTCCATGATCTTGGCTCCCCTGGCGGAATCAGAGATTGCGGGCAATGCCGCGGTTGGTTTCGCTGCGGCTCTGCTCGATCGCGCCGAGCTTGTCGCGGACATCGCGGATGACGTCCATCATCTGCTGCATCATGTCGTTGGCGTGCTGCGCCCCCGATTCCGCGACCTTGGCATCGGCCTCCAGCCGCGAGCGCTCCGCGTCGGCCAGACCCGCCTTCTGGTCATAGGCCGCCTGGACAATGCCGCCCACCCCGCCGGTCATGCCGCTCAGCCCCTGACCGATCCCGGCGGAATTGGTGGCAAAGCCATCCAGCCTGGCCTGCGTCACGGTCTGCTGCGCCGTCAACGGGCTGGACGTGGTGGTCATACGGGCCGAAGCCCCCGTGGCGGCCACGCCCGCGGCGCCAATGCCGGCCTGCATGACGCCGCCGACGATCTGGCTGATACCCTGCGCCAGCGCGCCCTTGAAGCGTTCTTCGGCCGCTTCCTTGATCTTGTCGGCGGCGGCCAGCAGCGACTGCGTTTGCGCATCCAGGGATGCGGCGCGATCGGCGCGGGCCGCGTTGCGCTGCTCCTGCGAGACCTTCTGCAACAGGGCCATCACCGCGTACATGTCGGTATCGGCATTGGCCATCAGCTTGTTCAGCGCCTCGGCCGCGCCCGCGGTGTCCCCCGGCGCCGGCGGCGGCAGCCCCAGCGCCGCCAGCTTGTCGGCGGCGCCGCCCTTGCCGACGAACTGGGTGGCATCCAGCGAGGTGTAGCCGGGGGTCGTCGCCTGCGCGGCGTCCGCGCCGGCCAGCGGATCGAGCAGCGCCGGATTGATGGCGCCCGGGTTGTTGACGTTGATCATCTCAATTCTCCTTGGCGCCACGCGCCGCCAGCAGATCGCGCAGGCCCCGCGCGCGCTCGGCCAGCGCGGCATGGCGATCGGTCTTGCACATCGCCAGCGCCAGGTCGCACGACTGCAGGGCGGCGTCGGGTTGCCCCATTTCCAGCAGGCATTGGGCCGCGTGGAACACGGGTGCCGGCTCCAGCGGGTCGAGCAGCGTGGCGGCCATGTACTGCTGCAGCGCCTCGGCATGCTTGCCCATGGCCTGGGCCGTGGCGCCCAGCGCCACCAGGTAGCGATGCTCGGTGTGGTCCAGCGTCACCAGGTAGGCCAGCACCTTGAGCGCATCGGCATAGCGCCCTTTTTCATACAGGCCGTAGCCCAGGGCGTAGAGCGCCTCGCACTCGTCAGCGGTCATGCCTTTGAGCTGGCCCAGGCTGCCGCCCCGGGCCATCTGGTCCACGATCTGGTCATGCAGCGCTGCGTACTCCGCGCCGGTCATCGGCGCCTGGGCGGCGGTATTCATGGCGGGCTCCCGGACCACAAGTTCAGACCATCGTGCGCGGACGCTTGACCGGGGCGCCTGGCGCCCGCGGCGTGCTGCGCTGGCGCGCATAGGCGGCTTCCTGCTCGACTTCGCGGTCGACCGCCTCCATGTCCTGGCGGAACAGCGCCTCGGCTTCCTCGCGCTGGCGATCGTCCATCGGCTGCGCCTGGAGCGTGGCGCGAACCTTGTCCGGATCCAGCCCGAGCTTGCGCAGGCTGTCGTCGGAGGCCTCGATGGAGCGTTGGGCGTCGCGCACGGCGGCTTCGGCGCGTTCGATGAGGTCCTGGATGTTCTGGTCTTGGGTGTCGGCCATTGCCGTTCTCCGGATTGCGGGCGAGGGGGAAGGAGGCAGGATCAGCGCATGTTGCCGATGATCGACGAGCGGCTGTCCTGCATCTTCTTGATGAAATTGGTCATGGTGTCGAAGGCCTCGTTGCGCTTGTTCGACAGGCTTTGCAGGCGCAGCATGTCCATCTGCTGGCTGTTGCTGGCGGAATCGAGCTTGCTCTTGAGGTCGGGAATGGCCTTTTCCAACCCTTCGCGGGTCGGCATGCCGGTCACGGTGGCGCCAATGACGTTGCCGGCGGCGTCCTTGATCGGGGTGGCCGACACCGGCGCCGGGTCCATGCCCAGCTTGAACGCCTGGGTGGCGTATTCGGTGGCCAGCGTCTTGTTGGTGGGCGTGCCGGCGCCTTCGCTGACCTTGTCGCCCGGCTTGGCGTCCTTGGAGTCGAGCGTGCCTTTCATGCCGTTGAGCTTGGCCTGCATGTCGTTCAGCGCGCCGGTCAGCTCGTTGCGCTTCTGCACTTCCTCGATCTGGCTCTTGAGCTGGCTGTCCAACAGCTTGGTGCGCTCGGTCTGCACCATCATCAGGGCGGTCTCGATGTCCATGCCGGAAATATCCGTCATGTTGATGGCGCCGATGCCGGCGGGGTTCATGTTCACGCTCATGAGAGAAGCTCCTGGTCCGGGAGGATCGTCCGGGTTCGAGGTTGCGGTTGACCGACTATGCAGCGTAAGTAACGGAACCCGGCTTCAGGTTCCACGAATCTTCTCGGAAATCGCCATCCGGCTGTCCTGCATCTTCCTGACGTAGTTGCTCAGCATGTCGGCGGACTCGTTGCGGCGGTTCATCAGGGCCTGCAGCCGCAGCATCTGGTCCTGCTGCAGGCTCGAAGCCTCGTCGATGGCGCCCTGCACCCGCGTCACGGCCTTGCGCAACTCGCCGTACTCCGAGTCGTAGCGGATGCCGCCCGGGCAGCGATTAAGGGTTTGCCCGGGGTAGTCCGGGGTCATGAAGCCATCGCGCCCCGCCATCTGGTCGACCAGTCGCGCGGCCAGCAGATGGCCGCCCAGGTCGCCCTTGTCGCGCCAATTCGCCAACTGATCGGCCTGGGCGGCAGGCAGGTAGGCGCGCGCGAAGTCCTTCATGTCGCCCATGTGGCCGAACAGGCGCCAGGTGTTGCTGTCCGCGGCGAAGCCCAGGTTGATGCCGGCCTCGGCAGCCGCCCGATTGATGCGGTCGGCCAGCGCGAAGCTCCAGCCGCCGCTGGCGTCGTCCCATTCCTTGTCGTACTTCGCGCCCGCGTTGAACTGCGCCTGCACCGCCTTCAGGCCGGCCTGCACCGTGTTGAGCAGCTCCAGGCGGCGGTTGAGCGCGCGCAATTCCTGGATCTGCGTCTCGACCTGCTTGTCCAGCAGGCGCCCGCGCTCGCCCTGCACGCTGAGCATGGCGGTCTCCTGGTCGGCGCCCACCAGGTCGGCGCCGCGCACGCCGCTGGAACTCTCCAGCCCCACGCCCCCCAGGCTGGGCTGGCTGCCGCTGACAGGTCCGGCCATCATCCGCCCCTGTTTATGCCATCAACGCATGTTGCCAATGATGGACGACCGGCTTTCCTGCATCTTCTTGATGAAGTTGGTCATCACATCGAAGGCCTCGTTGCGCTTGCCGGTCAGGCCCTGCAGCCGCAGCATTTCCATCTGCTGGGTATTGCTCAGGTTGTCGAGCGAACTCTTGATTTCGGTGACCGCCTGCTTGTTGGCCTCGATGGTCTTGCCGTTGTTGGCAACCTGGGCCTCGAGCGCCGAAATCTTGGCGCTGAGCTGGTCGACGAAGCCCTGCACCACCCGCCCCTTCGCGTCCATGGTGCCGTTGCGGTCGACGTCACGGGGCGCGTCGTCGCCGGTCGGAATCGTCAGTCCCGCGGCCTTGATCTGGTCGAGCGTGGCATGCGATAGCGCCTTGTCGTCGCCCTGCCCCCAGGACAAGCCGTACCAGCCCTCGGGATTCGGACACTTGCTCGCCGACAGGCGCCCCTGCAGATCCTTGAGCTGGTCGATCTGTCCCTGCAGCGCCACGCTGGACGACTCCAGCTTCAGGTTCTCGGCGTTCTTCGCGTTCATGGACTCGTTCAGGCCCGCCATCTGCGCATTGCGGCCATTGACCGAATCCAGTTGCTGGCGCAGTGCGTCCTCGAGCAATTGCGAACGCTGGGTCTGCACCGTCATCAGCGCGGTCTCCAGATCCATGCTCGACAGGTCCATGCCCGCCACACTGCCCACGCCCACTCCGGAAACCGTAGCCATTCCTTTCTCCTTGATCGGCCGCCGGCACCGCAGCACGGCGCCTGGTCAGCACGGGGTTAACCCTGAAATTCGGTGCGGGCGCATCCGGGTTCCGGGGAATCCGCGGCCTGCCCGTGTACGTAACCGGCGACGGGCCTTGGTTCCATGCAAGGGGAATGGAACTTTCCCCGCCCATCCGTTACTACCCCTGACCGTGCGCGGCTGCCAGCCGCCCTTTCCCGCGCCCCCATGAACCGTATCGACGCCGGCCTGCCCGCCTCCGCCTTCTCGTCCACGACCTCGCATGCCGACCCTCAGCACGGCCAGCAGCAGGTCGGCACGATGCTGGGCCAGGCCGCCGTGGCGGTCGATGGCGAGGTCTCGCTGGTCGATTCCGCCGAGGAACTCAGCCTGCACATGGCCGAGAAAACCGAGGACAAGCACCACGCCGAGCGCAAGATCGGCCGCGAAGCGCCGCTGCAACTGCTCAGCACCGAAGCCATCGTGGCCTACCTGGCCGAATCGCACGACGCCGACGCCCAGGAAAAACTGATCGAGCTGGCGCGTCATCTGCTGGCCGGCCGCGCCGATCCGCGCCAGGCCGCCGCCCAGGCATTCGGCGACCCGGCCCGGCAATACCTCGGCCTGCAATACGCGCTGCGCCAGGGCGAACGCGAGGGCGCGTCCGAAGCGGTGCTCGACGGCCTGCGCGAAGCGCTGGCCGACCTGGAACTGGAAAGCGGGCCTCAGATCCGCGCCAGCCTGAACACCGTCGGCGCGGCCGCAGGCTACGCCGACGACGCCCAGGGCGTGGCGGATTTCCAGCGCACTTACCAGGACGTGGTGCTGGGCGAAAACTCGCTGGCCAAGACCCTGTCGCTGGCGCTGGAACGCTTCGGCGGCCAGGATGTGGCGCGCGGCCTGCAACAGCTTATCCAGGCGCTGGGCCTGGACCTGGCCGCGGCGCGCCCTTCTACCAGCCCCGACCGGTTGCAGGCCCTGATGCAGGACCTGTACCAACTGGGCGTGGCGGTCACCGTGCTGGACGGCTGCGGCGAACTCGGCGAAAAAATGGCGCGCGAACACGGCAAGCCCCTGGCGGCCGAGCGGCTGATGCAGGATCTGATCAACATCAGCAACGAAAAGTGGCTGTCGGAATCGCGCTTCACCGCCCTGGCGGGCTCGCATGGCGCCGACTCGGTAGCCGCGCGCATCGCCTTCCTCGGCGGCGTGCGCGCGGTGCTCAAGGACCTGCCGTTGCCGATGTTCCCCGACGTGGATGCCCGCCAGTCGGCCCTGGGCGCGGCGCAACTGGCCCTGGACGCGGCCATCGACGAGGAATACGAATGAACAGCCTGGATCGCGCCGTCGGCGCCTTCGGCGAAAGCATCGGCCTGGAACACCTGGCCCTGGGGCCGCGCGGCAACCTGGCGCTGCAACTGGACTCGGGCCGCCGGGTCGCCATCGAGACGGCTGGGAGCGAAGTGCTGGTCTATGTCTCGGACCCGGTGCCCTACGACGCCGCGCCACGCCTGCTGCGGGCCTGGCGGCGCGCGCACCACGCGCGCCTGGACGGCCCCCCGGTGCAGGCCGCCCTGCGCGAACAGGACGGTATCCCCCGCCTGCTGGCCCTGACCCGCCTGCCCCTCGCCCACAGCGACGCGCCCGCGCTGCGGCAGGCGGTCGAGCGGCTGGCGCGCTGGCTCGACGATACCCGCACCGACTGAACCTGGCGACGGAGACCCCCACACCATGTCCGATATGCGCATCAGTGGTTTCGCCTTCGACCGCGGACTGGACGGCATTTCCTATGCCGGCCGCGAAGCCGCGGGCCAGCACCTGCCGGAACGCCAGGAACTGGCCCCGCCCACAGACGGCGTCAAGGCGCAACTGGCCCAGTTGCTCGACACCCCCAATACCGACCGCCATCTCGACCAGCAACTGCGTCCCGGCATCGCCAACCGCGACCTGCTGCTGCCCGGCAAGTTCGCGCAGGCCCTGCATTCGACGCTGGACAGTCTGGCGGCCGCGGCCGAGCAGCGCCAGGACGTCAGTCCGGAGGAGGCGCGCGCGCTGAACCGCGCGGTGCGGTTGCTCAAGGATGAAGCCGGCCTGCGCGACCTGGTCACCATGTATCGCAGCGCGCTGTACCAGGGATGAACGCTTCCATGCCCCTGTCGCCCGATGCGCGCGAGCTGCTCAGCCTGCTGGCCTATGTCTACCTCGAAAACAACCGGCCCGAAAAGGCCGCCGTGCTGCTGCAGGCACTGCGCACGCTGGGACTGGCCGACGCGCGCCAGCTCGCCACCCTGGCGCTGGCGCAACTGCGCGCCGGCAAACCGGACACGGCCCTGTCGACCCTGGACCAGTTGGCCATGCAGGGCGGCGTCGACGCGCCCTTCCACCTGATCCGCTCGCAGGCCCTGCTGGCCCTGGAACGCCGCGACGAGGCCGCCGCGGCCATGCGCGCCTATGTTGCCCTGCGGCCCGCCCCGGCGGTCGCCCCCACCGAAGCAGAAACGACTTGAGCCGCCCCATGCAAGCCCTGAACCGCGTCGTCGCCGCCGCCACCAGCCGCAACGATATCGTCCTGGCGGTGCTGATCGTCTCGATCATCTTCATGATGATCCTGCCGCTGCCGACGGCCCTGGTCGACGTGCTTATCGGCACCAACATGACGCTCTCGGCCATCCTGCTGATGGTGGCGATGTACCTGCCGTCGCCGCTGGCGTTTTCCTCGTTCCCGTCGGTGCTGCTGGTCACCACCCTGTTCCGCCTGGGCATTTCGATCGCCACCACCCGCCTGATCCTGCTGCAGGGCGATGCCGGCCACATCATCGAAACCTTCGGCAACTTCGTGGTCGGGGGCAACCTCATCGTCGGCCTGGTGGTGTTCCTGATCCTCACCATCGTGCAGTTCGTCGTCATCACCAAGGGCGCCGAGCGCGTGGCCGAAGTGGCGGCGCGCTTCTCGCTGGACGCCATGCCCGGCAAGCAGATGTCGATCGACGCCGACCTGCGCGCCGGCACCATCGACATGGACGAGGCGCGCAAGCGCCGCTCGCTGGTGGAAAAGGAAAGCCAGCTCTATGGCGCCATGGACGGCGCCATGAAGTTCGTCAAGGGCGACGCCATCGCCGGCCTCATCATCGTCGCGGTCAACCTGCTGGGCGGCATTCTCATCGGCACCATGCAGCGCGGCCTGTCCGCCGGCGAAGCGGTGCAGGTGTACTCGATCCTGACGATCGGCGACGGCCTGATCGCGCAGATCCCGGCCCTGTTCATCGCCATCTGCGCCGGCATCATCGTCACCCGGGTGCAGACCGGCGACGGCCCCTCCAACGTCGGCAAGGACATCGGCGCCCAGGTGCTGGCGCAGCCGCGCGCGCTGCTGATCGCCGCCGCCATCGCGGTCGGCATGGGCCTGATCCCGGGCATGCCGACCCTGACCTTCCTGGCGCTGGCCGCGGTGGTCGGCACCATCGGCTTCGTGCTGCTGCGCGGCACCCGCAAGGTGGTGGACGAAAAGACCGGCGAGATCACCGAAATCCCGGCGCTGGCGGCCGACGGCCAGAAGCCGCAAGCCAAGCCGCGCGCCGACGGCAGCGCCGAATTCGCGCCCACGCTGCCGTTGATGATCGATGTGGCCGCCGCGCTGCAACGCAGCTTCGATGCCGATGAACTCAACGACGAACTGCTCAAGATCCGCCGCGCCCTGTATTTCGACCTGGGCGTGCCGTTCCCGGGGATCCAGTTGCGCTTCAACGACGCCCTGCCGCCCGACAGCTACAACATCCTGCTGTCCGAGGTGCCGGTGTCCCAGGGCAAGCTGCGCCCGGGGTCGGTGCTGGTGCGCGACACCGAGCAGAACCTGCAGGCGCTGCAGGTGCCTTACGAAACCGACAAGCGCTTCCTGCCGAACATCCCCACGCTGTGGGTCGATGCCAGCCTGGCGCCGACCCTGTCGGCGGCCGGCATTCCATTCCTGGACCCGCACCAGGTGCTGACCTGGCACCTGGCCTTCGTGTTGAAAAAGTACTCGTCGGATTTCATCGGCATCCAGGAAACCCGCTTCCTGCTGACCGCCATGGAAGACCGCTTCCCCGATTTGGTCAAGGAAGCCCTGCGCGTGATGCCGGTGCAGAAAATCGCTGAAATCCTGCAACGGCTGGTGTCCGAGGACATCTCGGTGCGCAACCTGCGCGCGGTGCTGGAAGCCCTGATCGAATGGGGCCAGAAGGAAAAGGACTCGGTGCTGCTGACCGAATACGTGCGCGTCTCGCTCAAGCGCCATATCAGCTACAAGTATTCCAGCGGCCAGAATATCCTGCCGGCCTACCTGCTGGCGCCCAACGTCGAGGAAACCGTGCGCGGCGCCATCCGCCAGACCTCCGCGGGCAGTTACCTGGCGCTCGATCCCAATGCCTCCAAGAAACTGGTGGACAACATCAAGCGCGTCACCGGCGACCTGGCGGCGGCGGCGCAAAAGCCGGTACTGCTGACCTCGATGGACATCCGCCGCTACCTGCGCAAGATGATCGAACAGGACCTGTACGAGCTGCCCGTGCTGTCCTACCAGGAGCTGACGCAGGAAATCAACGTGCAGCCGCTGGCCAGGGTGGACTTGTGAATACGCCCGCAACCGGAGGCCTCCCGTCATGAGCGAAGCGCTGGAACTGCGCGTGCTCTCAGGCGTACACCGCGACGCCCGCTGCCTGGTGGCGGATGGCTCGCTCGTGGGCGCCGATCCGGCCTGCGACATCGTCCTGGCCGAAGACGGCATGGGGCCGCGCGCCGCGCGGGTGCGCATCGGCGAAGGCGGCTGGGACCTGGCGCTGGACGACGCCGCGCCCGCCCAGCAGCCGGCCACCCCGTTCAACCGCCCGGTGCCGCTGGGCCCGGTCTGGATCACGGTGGCGCGCCGCGGCGATCCCTGGACCAACGCGCCCGACGCCGCCAACGATGCCCTTGCCCCGGCCGCGGCCGAGGCCGAGGCGGCGCCCGGGCCGGTGCCGCCAGCCAGCGCCGACGAGGCCGCGCGCCCGCAGGAACGCCGTCCGCCACCGCCCGCGCCCCTGCGCCGCAAACGCGACTCCTGGCCGATGCTGCTGGGCCTGGGCGCGGTGGTGCTGACCATCATCGTCGCCATCTTCCTGGCCCTGATGCCGCAGTCGACCGCCAGGCGCGCGCCGCAGGTCGACCCGCGCCTGGCCGCCGCCGAGAAGTCCGTGGGACAGATCTCCGCCATCTTCGAGCGCATGGGCCTGGCCTCGCGGCTGCACGTGTCGATGGCGCGCAATGGCATGGTGACGGTGTCGGGCTGGGTCCGCAACGCGGCCGAACAGGACGCGGTGGCGGCGGCGCTGTCGCAGGTGTGGCCGATGCCGGCGATGCGCATCAGCAATGAGGAGGATGTGGTGCGCACGGCCCGCGGCGCGCTGCGCGCCTTCAACGTGCGCTACGAACCGCGCTACGAAGGTGACGGCCGGCTGGTGGTGGCCGGCATCGCCAGCAGCGCGCGCGAACGCGCCTCGGCGCTGGACGCGCTGCGGGCACAGTTGCCCGGCATGACGGTGCTGGGCAACGACATCGCCCTGACGCAGCAGCTCAGCGATACGCTGTCGAGCGAGCTGGTGGACGCCGGCCTGTCCGGCATCACGCTGACCTGGAAGCCCGACCACCTGGAAATCGCCGCGGGCGCGCTCGACGACGAGCAGCAGGCGCGCCTGCGCGACGTGCTGGACGACTTCAACCAGAGTCACCTGGGCGTTGCCAGGCTAGCGGCCGCCAGTGCCGCGCCGACCGCCGACAGCGTACCTTTCGTGATCCGCAGCGTCGTCGGCGGAGCGCAACCCTTTATCGTCCTGGAAGACGGCAGTAAGCTGCTGGTAGGCGGCGTCTACCGCAAGTACCGCCTGGTCGCCGTGGAAAACACCCGCATCATCTTCGAAGGCCCGCGCACCGCCATCGTGACGCGCTGACCCCCTTGACCGCCCCTGTCCCATGAACCCTGCCACCGCCCTCACCGAACTGGAACAACGCCTCGCCGGCCCCGACGGCGCGGCGCTGTGCGCGACGTTGGCGCAACGGCTCATCGCCCTGGAACACCATGCCTGCCGGCAACTGGACTCGGGCCTGGTGCCCGTCGCGTTCCAGCAATGCCAGGCGGTGGCGCAAGCCGCCGCCGCCGCGCGCGAAGTACTGGCCGGAATTGCGCCGGCCGCCGCCCCCGGCGCCGCCGCGCCGGCCGCTCCCCCCTTCCCCCTGACCCGCTAGGAGACGCAACATGGCCCTGAACGGACTGACCGGCTCGTCCGGACTGAATTTCAACAGTGTCAACAACACCATCTACGACAGCATCCGCTCGCAGGAAAGCAATCTGCAGACGACCTTGTCGAACATGCGCACCAACGCCGACGGCAGCGTGTCGCAGGCCGACATGCTGAAGATGCAGCAACAAGTGCAGCAGTGGACCATGCTGATCGAGATCCAGAGCACCATCACCAAGCAGATCGCGGATTCGCTCAAGGGCGTGATCCAGAAGGCCAGTTGAAGCGGGCAGCGGCCTGGCGCACGCCGGCGCGCCCTAGACCGACTGCATCATGAAGGCGGGATTGCGCCGCAGCGCATCGACCTCGGGTTCGGCGCGCGCGATGCGCTTTTCCCAGGCCTCGACCTGGTTGAGCAGCGCCTCGATGGCGGCCAGCAGCGTGTCTGCGCCGCATTGCTCGCGCGCCACGCCCAGTTGCAGGTGCATGCGGCCGTCCGGCGCGGCACAGGCCACCACGCCGCCAGCGGCCTGCAGGAAATTTCCCTGCGCCGCCAGCAAGGCCTGCGCGCCATCCATCCTGCCCCCGCCCACCGCGCACGACAGCAGGATCTGGCCACGCGCGCCATGCGCCATCAGTTGCACCAGATGACGGCCGTCGAACGCCAGTTGGCACAGCCCGCCCTCGGCGGGCGCCAGGGCGGGAATGCCGAGTGCCTGGCCAAGCTCGGATAGCACCTGGGCGAAGTGGGAATCTGACACGGTAACGGTATTGCGCCTCCGGCGGCCATCAAAGGCGCGGCGTCGGGGCGCGGAATTGAAGAGTCGACATTATTGCACCCGCGGCGCGCGAATCCCAAGCCTTGGCAGGGAACCCGCGCACGGTCTGCTGTTACTCAAAGGGTGATTTCCACTCCGCGAGTTCAACATGGCGCAAAACTCCCTCTCCGACATCGCGCAGGCCGCCGCCCAGTACGCGCACGCGCATTTCCACGCGGGCGACACACAGACACCGGCGCAATGGTCGGTACCGGTGGACGAACACCACCAGATCGGCATGACGCGCAATGCGCATGACGGCAGCATCGTGTTCAGCGCCTGGCGCCATGCCTTCGGCGACGCCCCCGGCTTCGACGACCCGCAAGGCGAGGCACTGCTGCGCCGCAGCTTCGATACGCGCCTGGCCGCCGGCCTGATCGGCGGCATCTCGCCGGAATTGGGGCCTTGCCTCAGCCTGCCGCTGTTTGCGGCCTGCGATGCGCAGGCGCTGCATGACATCGCCGAATACTTGCTGCGCACGCTCGACCACCTGCAACACGACGAACCGCAAGCCACCCCGTCCGCCCCCCCGCTGCCGCGCGGCCCGCAAGGCGACGCGCGCCAGGCCGAACGCGACCTGGCGCGCCTGGCGCTGGCCTGCGGACTGGAAGCGCTGCCCGCTGGCGCGCGCCAGTTCGACCTGCTGTTCGACGACCTGCCAGGACGCGTCACCCTGCATCCCGGCAACCGGTTGCTGGTAACGGACTTCTTCCTGCACGATGGCGCCGCGCTGCAGGGCTCACTGCGCCGCGCCGTCATCAAAAGCGCGCTGCTGATCAACCAGAACGCGTTGCGCGGTCACGCTTACGTGGCCGCCCTGGACAGCCGCCAGTTCTTCACCGCCACCGGCCGCATCGCGCTCGAGCGGCTCGATGATGACACCTGGCCGCGCTGGTTGCAGTACCAGGTCACGCAAGCGCTCGACACGCGCGCGCTGGTGCGCGGTCTGGCGCTCGAAGGCGCGCAGATATCGTATGGCGCCCCCGCCGCAGCCACCGGCGCCCCGCTTCCGGGAGCGCTGGCATGAACAATATCTCCAATGCCATCCAGAGCAGCGCCGCCGCCGCCGTCTGGCAACCCCCCGCGCAGCCGCCCACGTCCCTGCTGGGCCAGCTCAAGGGCCTGTTCGTCACGCCCGATCGCAACGGCGCGCACCTGGACGCCGCGCGGCAATCGTTCGAACAGTATTTCGAGCGGGAAACCAGCGCGCTGGCCAACATGATGGGCCCCAAGGGCATCGAGCACTTCGCCAGCGACGTGCAGGCCCGGTTCGAATCGATCGTCCAGCGCACCTTCGACGCCCTGCCACGCAAGGAAGACGGCTCGGTCGGCGGCAAGGACTTCGCCAGCGCCATGAAGTCCGCCGGCAAGCAGGCGGCGATGGCGCTGGATCGCCTCAAGGTCGACGCGGCCCGCTCCGAACTGCTGTCCAACCTGGGGCCGGCGGACATGCGGCCGCAGATCATTGCGCGCGGCGACAAATTCGTCGTTATCCGCCCCGCGCCACAGCTCGAGAACATGGTGCTGCGCGGCGGCGGCGCCAAGGGCATCGGCTACAGCGCCGGACTGGACCAGATGGAAAAGGCCGGCATGCTCGCCGGCGTCAAGCACCTGGCCGGCTCCTCGGCGGGCGCGCTCACCGCAACCTGCCTGGCCGCCGGCCTGAGCGCGGCCCAGTTCGAAACCGGCCCTGCCGAAGCGCTGTTCCGGCCGGGAGTGCTGGATGCGCTGCGCGGTGGCGCCGACCTGGCGCGCATCTATCCGGACCTGCAACTGCAAGACGGCCTGGCGCCGGCCGTCAACTCGCTCAAGGCGGTCGACCAGGCCACCGTGCAAAGCGTGCAGCGCTATCTGTCGGCACACTGGAACACCGAAGCCTTCCAGGACAAGCTGGTGGCGCTGGCCGACCGCGGGCAACTGGACGGGCGGCAGCTCGAGCGCCTGACCACCCTGCAGCAGTTGCCCGACTTCGACCAGGACCACAAAGACAACATGATCACGTTCGGCGACCTCAAGCTGCTGAACCAGTTGGCGCCGGACAAATTCAAGCAGCTCACCCTTACCGGCTGGAACAAGACCGACCAGCGCGAGGAATACTTCAGCGCCGAAAGCACGCCGGACATGCCGGTGGCCTACGCCGCCCGCATTTCGATGGCGTTCCCGGTCGCGTTCAAGGCCGTGGCCATCGATACCCCCGATCAAGGCAGAAAGGTCTATGCCGACGGCGGCATCGGCAGCAACATGCCCTCGGAAGTCTTCACCCACCCCGCCGATGCCCTGGGCGTGCCGACCGCGCTGGCCGGCGAAGCGCTGGCGCAGACGCGGGCGCGCACCCTGTTGCTGACTTTCGACCAGAACGGCAAGGCCTACCAGATCATGCATGGCGGTCCGCCACAGCGGCCCGAGCCGGGTGTGCTGGGCAAGATCAAGTCGTTCTTCGTCAATCTGATCACCAGCCATCCCGACCAGGCCGGCACCAGCCATGCCGACCGGATCAAGATCCGGGACGCCGGCCCCAATGCGCTGCCTGTATTCCACGGCGGCATCGGCACGCTGACCTCGCACATCAGCGATGAGGCCCAGCACCAGGCCCATATGCTGTCTGCCTGGAAGTCGCTGGAACAGATCGACGCCCGGACCCAGCAGGCCTACGCCATGGAATGCGACGATCTGGAGGAATTGGCGGGTCTGCTGACCGACGACGAAAAGCGGGCGCTGCGTAGCGGCCCGGCACCGGATGGCCCGCAACAGCGCTTGCTGGCCCTGCTCGATGCGAATCAGGCGCCGGGGCCGGACCCGCTGCTGGCGCGCGCCTGAACGCGCCGAGTCCGCCCGACTCTCAAAGCGGCACCACGGCCCTGGCGCGGCATACCCGCGCCAGCCGGTCGGCCGCGCCGGCGTGCTCGCGCCACAGGCGCAGCAGGCGGTCCGCGCCGGTGCAACGCGCGTCCAGCGCATGCTTGGCGTAGGCCAGCCAATGGCGCTCGTGCGGCGCCAGCCCGCCCTCGGCCACCGCCAGCACCTCGGTGGCCAGGTCGAACACGGCGGCATCGTGCAGCGCGTCGCGGATCGCATCGGCGCGCATGGCGCGCAACCGCAGCCATCCCCATGACCGCAGCAGATCCTCGGCCTGCGACAGATTGCGCATCAGCCCCAATTGCAGGGCGGACGGCGCCATCACCAAGGTGGCCGCCACTTCCGCGCCGGCCTCCTCCAGCAGTTGCGCGTCGGCGAAACCCGCCCCCGGCGCGCGGCCCTCGATATAGCCGCTGGCGCCCAGGCGTTCGTACAGGTCTTCGATGCCGCCCGGCTGGCGCCAGGCCTCGCGCAATGCCTCCAGGGGAAGCGGCGCCGCCAGGCGGTAGCGCCAGCGCGCATCGAGAAAATGCGCGAACTGCGAATACTCGAAATGCCCGCCCTGCGGCGAGACCGTCACCCATTCGCCGGTATCCGAGCGCCGCCCCCGCCAGCCATCGGAGGCCAGGAATACCGCCAGCGACGGCGCCCCGCTCAGGTATACGCCGGTGGCGGACTTGTAGCCCGCGTCCGCCGCCAACGGCAGGCAACGGCTGGCCGTGCCAGGGGCGAACATCCAGCGGAAATAATCGCCCAGGTCCACGAACGGACGCTCGGGCAGGCGTTGCAGATAGTGATCGCCGGCATAGCGCGAATACCGGAACATGCGATCCCATACCGTCAACCGGTTTTCCTTCAATCCGGTGACGCGGCCATTTTCCAGCGGGCTGTTGGCGAACAGCGCGATACTGGCGGGCGCCAGGGCCAGCACCACGTTCAGCGCCCGCGCGGCCTGCCCTATCGCCACCGACGTGCAGGGGCTGTTCTGGGCCTTGGCGTCGATCCCGACGCGATGCAGCCATTCCCGGTGACCGACCAGTTCGCGGTAGATCGGGCGCGGCACGTGCGCCGCCGCGTACCAACGCGGATCCAGGGTGCAATCGGGATGTTCCGAGACGTTCAGCAATAGCGCGTCTTCGCCGGCCAGCGCCTCGCAGGCATCGCGCAATTCGCGGCTGGCGCGCCGCGCCAGCTCCGCCAGGCCGCCCTGCGCCTCGGACACCGGCGCAAACGCGGTCTCCAGCAAGTTGAAGCCATTGTCCAGGCCGCTCTCGCCGGCCGCGACCGACACGCCCACGGCGCGCCCGCCAAGGCGCTCCAGCCGCGGCGCCTCGCCACGCGCGGCCTTGATGGCGGCGAGCGCCTCGAAATAGCCACCCACCGCGTGGCTGGCGCCGCTGTCGCGCCGCGCCACCGCCATTTCCATCTCCAATCCCAACGTCTGTCCGGCGCGCGGCGTCATCGTGCCGCTCCGGCGGGATGGGCCATGCCCTGGAAGCGCCGCGTCAGGATTTCGACGAATGACTCGGTCACGGCCGAAGGCGCCGTCTGCGCCGGATAGGCCATGCAGACCCGCACCGGCAGCCGCGGGGCGAACGGCCGTATCGCCAGTTGCTGCGCGAAGACTTCGGCAATGTACGGATTGACGATGCCCAGGCCGGTGCCGGCCGCGGCCAGGGCGCAGATCGTCGATGAATAGGTGGTCTCGATCTCGGACGCCGGCTGCACATGATGCGCCAGCATTGCGCCACGCAACTGCAGGTAGACATCATCGTCGGCATTCAACACCAGCAGCCGGCGCTCGTTCAGATCGGTGATGCCGATGGCCGGCAGGGTGGCCAGCGGATGATCCGGCCGCATCACGCAGACCGCCGCGCTCTCGTGCAGGCTCTGCAGCGACAGGTGCGCGCCCTCCAGCGGCACGGTCGTCACCACGACGTCATAGGTGCCGTGCAACAGGCCCTCGCGCAGGTATTGGCTGCCCACCGTCTGCATGTTGATGTGCACGTCGGGATAACGCTGCGCGAACTCCTCGACCGCGCCCGGCAGCATGCCCAGGCCCAGTGCCGGCGTGCAGGCCAGCCGCAATACGCCGCTGCCGCTGCGGCGCATGGCGGCGACACGGTCCTCGATGCGTTCCAGGCCAACGAAGTGCCGCTTGACCGTATCGAACAGGTCCTTGGCTTCGCGGGTCGGCCGCAGGCGGCCGCGCTCCATGTCGAACAGTTTCAGGCCGCTGGCCTGTTGCGCCTGCGCCAGCAGGCGGCTGATCGACGGTTGCGTGGTGCGCAGCATTTGCGCCGCGCCGGTGGTGGTGCCCGCCAGCATTACCGCATGGAAGGCTTCGATCTGACGGAAATTCAGCGGTCGGCTCATGGCTGCGCAGAGTATGGCAAACCTGCATAGCCTATGCTGAAAAAAGAATTTTTTCAAATACTTGGGCGACTCCTACACTCGTGGCTCGCAGGGTGCATGCCATCGTGCGCCCCTTCAAAAACCAACCGCTGTAGGGAAATACCATGCACTCATGCCGTCCCTGGCGCCGCCGCGCCCTGCAAGCCGTTTGCCTGACCCTGGCGAGCGCGGCCCTGCCGTTCGCCGCGCGCGCCCAAGCCAATTATCCGGACCGTCCGCTACGCATCATCGTACCCTTCACGGCCGGCGGCAGCTCGGACATACAGGGTCGCCTGCTGGCCGAGCACCTGGCCAAGCACTATGGCCAGTCGGTCGTGGTCGAGAACCGGCCCGGCGCGGGCGGCCACATCGGCGGCAAATACGTGGCCGAGTCCGGCCCCGACGGTTATACCCTGCTGCTCGGCTCCATCGGCCTGCATGCCACCTACGGCGTCTACAAGACCCTCAACTACCGGCCCGCCGATGACCTCAAGCTGATCACCGTGGTCGCCGAGATGCCGCACGTCGTCGTGGCCAACCCCACGCTCGCCGCCAACACCCTGGCCGAGCTCACCGCGCAGGCCAAGGCCAATCCCGAGACACTGCACTTCGGTTCGGCCGGCGTGGGCTCCTCGGTGCACATGGTGGGAGAACTCTACAAGTCCGCCACCCAGGCGCCGATCATGCACATTCCCTACCGCGGCAGCTCGGCCGCCATCAACGACCTGCTGGGCGGCCAGATCCAACTGCTGTTCGAGAACGTGCCCACCACTATCGGCTACATCCGGACCGGCAAGCTCAAGGCCCTGGCCATCACCGGCGCCACGCGCTCGGCCGCCCTGCCCGACGTTCCCACGGCCGCCGAAGCCGGCGTGCCGGGCCTGACCGTGACCTCCTGGACCACGCTGGCGGCCAGCAAGGACGTGCCCGACGCGCTGATCGACAAGATCAGCGCCGACCTGCGCCGCGTCTACGCCGATCCCGCGTTCCGCGCCGGCCTGGAGCGCCTGGGCATGACCCCGGTGGGCAACAGTCCGGCCGAGGCCCGCGCCTTCGTCGAACGCGAACGCGCGCGCTGGAACCAGGTCATCGAAGCCGGGCACATCAGCGCCGGTTGACTTCCCCTTCTCCCACATTGACGCATCGCATGACCAAACCCGCCATCGCCTGCCGCCGCCTGGGCGGTCCGCCCGGCCATCACTTCTTCGGCTACTACAACAAGACCGTCTGGCATCGCGACGGCCGCTACCTGCTGGCCCATCGCGTGCCCGCCAAGGATGCGCGGCTCACGCCCGGACTGCGCGCCGAGGTCGGCTACTTCGACCTCGGCGATGGCGAGCGCTATCGCGCGGTCGGCGCCACCACCGCCTGGAACTGGCAGATGGGCAGCCAGTTGCAATGGCTGGACGGCCTGGCCGAACCGCAACTGATCTACAACTGCCGCCGCGACGACGACAGCGGCTTCTATCCCGGCTTTCGCTCGGCCGTGCACAACCTCGCCACAGGCGAAACCCGCCACCTGCCGCTGCCGATCTATGTCGCCGCGCCCAACAGCCGCTACGCGCTGTGCGTGGATTACCGCAGGCTCTACATCACGCACCAGACCATCGGCTACAGCGAGCACGCGCCTGGCCCCGTCGCCAACGCCCCGGCCGACGACGGCATCCACGCGCTCGACCTCGCCAGCGGCGACCACCGCCTGCTGGTCAGTTACGCCGACCTGCGCAGCTTCCATCCGCGCGCCTCGATGGAACGCGCCATCCACTGGGTCAGCCACATCGAGGTCAACCCCTCGTCCTCGCGCATCCTGTTCCTGCACCGCTGGACCGAGCGGGTCGAAGACGAAACCTGCTTCCTGCACCGCCTCATCACCATCAACCCGGACGGCAGCGACATGCGCCTGCTGGAGTGTTCCGACCACCCCCTGCCGCAACTGGCCGCCGACTTCGACCCGAACGCGGTCGGCACCTTCGACTACGAGAAGTCGGAATACCAGATCTCGCATCCGCTGTGGCGCGACGACCGTTCGATTATCGTCTGGGGACCGCACGCCGGCAGCATCCACTACCACTTGTACGAAGACGCCGACGGCGGCGCGGTGCAGGTGGTGGGCGACGGCATCCTCACCGAAAACGGCCACATGACCTTCTCGCCCGTGGACACTCGCTGGCTGCTGAGCGACACCTACCCCGATCCCGTCACTCACGAACGCGTCCTGTTCCTGTACGACATGACAACCGGGCAGCGCCATGACCTCGGCAGCTTCTACGCCGACCCCGAGTTGTCCAAGGAAAACCGCTGCGACCTGCATCCCCGCTGGAGCCGTGATGGCACCCAGGTCTGCATCGACTCGGTGCACGAAGGCGAGCGGCAGATGTACGTGCTGGACGTCGCGCCGATCGTGCGGGCCTGAACCCGGCGGCGGCGCGCGCCAATGGCGTCGCCCGCCGCTCAGCCCTCGCGCGCCACCTGGCGCAGCGCCTGCTCGAACACGTCCGGCGGCTGTCCGCCGGACACCAGGTACTTGCCGTTCAGAATCACCGACGGCACCGACGTGATGCCGCGGTCGCGCCACTCGGCCTCTTCCTTGCGCACCTCTTCGGTGTAGCGGCCCGAGGCCAGCACCGCGCGCGCCTCGGCCGCATCCAGGCCGGCGTCGGCCGCCGCCTGCACCAGCACCTCGACGTCGCTGGTGTCCTGGTTGTCGTAGTGATAGGTCTCCAGCAGGCGCTTCTTCAGCGCCGTCTGGCTGCCCTGCCCTTCCAGGCCTGCCCAGTACAGCAGGCGATGGGCATCGAAGGTATTGAACGAGCGGTTGTCATCGGCCATGCGCATGCGCATGCCGACGGCCGCCGCGCGTTCGCTGATGACCTTGCGATTGGCCTGCACCTGCTCGCGGCTGTAGCCGTACTTCGCCATGAGCCGTTCGATGGTGTTCTGCCCGCCGCCGGGCATGTCGGGGTTCAGTTCGAACGGCTGGAAGCGCAACTCGACCTCGGCATCGTCGCGCACGCGCTCGATCGCGGCCAGCAGACCTCCCAGGCCGACCGCGCACCAGGGGCAGGCAACGTCGGACACGAAATCGATGATGATCTTGGACATGGCAATCTCCGGGAACAGACGGCTAGCGTAGAACATTGCGGCGCGCGGTCATGCAAAAGCCCTGGGCCTGCCAGGGATTCAGGAGGCCGACCGCGACCGCCCGCGCGCCGGCCGGCGGGTCAATCCTCGCTCGCCACCGCCCGCAACGCATCGATCAGCAACTCCGCCGGCCGCGACAACGAGCGGCCCGAGCGCCGCAGGATACCGATGAACCGATACAGCGGTGGGTCCTCGATCGAAATGCGGCGCAGGCGGTTGGCATCGCCGCTGCGCACCACCAGTTCGGAAAGCACGGCCACCCCCAGCCCCTGGGCCGCCATCGCCATGATGGTCGAGTTGTAGACGGCCTCGTAGGCTGCCGGCAACGATATCCGGTGCTTGTCGGCCGCGGCTTCGATATGCATGCGAATGCTGCTCTCCCTGACCGGCAGGATCAGCGGCGGCCCGGCCAGTTCCCTGAGTGTCACGCTGTCGCGCGTGGTCCACGGATAGTCGGGCGCGACGAAGGCGCAGAAACGGTCGGTCATCAACTTTTCCCACACCAGTTCCTGGTCGCGCTTGACCGGGCTGCCCACGCCGAAATCCACCTCGCCATTGCGGATCAGGTAGGTCAGGCGGGCCGCGACGGTGTCGCGTATGCGCACCGTGATGCGCGGGTATTCACGGTTCAGCCGATGAATCGCGCGAGGCAACAGGCCGGCAGCCACCGACGGCAAGGCCGCGACGGTCACCGTGCCGCGATCCGGATCGTTCGCATCCCGGGCGTAGGTGACCAGGTCTTCGATTTCCACGACCAGGCGTTCGATGCGGGAGAAAAGCTCCTGGCCCTGGGGCGTGAGATTGACGCTTCTGCGGTTGCGGTCGAACAACTGCGTACGCAAGTGCGTCTCGAGCTGCTGGATCTGAATCGTCAGCGCCGACTGGGAAATGTTCAGTTCGTACGCGGCGCGCGTGAAATTGCCCAGACGCGCAATGGCAAGAAACGCACGCAACTGCTTGAGATCGCCCAGCATTGACGAAATCTCCCCATTCGATGCCGCGGCCGGCCAGTTATTTGTTTTTTTGAAAACTCTATTCGTTTATTTGAATTTTACCAATCACAAGCACCTCGGTAAATTGTGCTCCAGCACTTGACCAAGCCTTCATACGGGGAAAAAGATGTCCGATATCAGCAAGGTGGTTGTGGTAGGCGGTGGCACCATGGGATGCGCGATCGCCGCCATGTTCGACGTGGCGGGGTGGCGCGTCCATGTGGCCGAATCGGCAGCGGCGGCCCGCGCCGCCGTACCCGAGAAAGTGCGGGCGGCCCGCCAGGCGCTGGGCGTCGCAGGCGACGCGGAGTCGCTTGCCGTGCACGGCACGCTGGCCGATATCGACTGGAATGGCGTCGCCATCGTCATCGAATGCGTGTTCGAGGATCTGGCGCTCAAACAGGCCGTCTTTGCCGAACTCGAAGCCCTGTGCCCAGCCCCGACGCCGCTGACCAGCAATTCCTCCAGCTTCCCCATCAGCCGGATCGGCGCCGGCCTGGCCACGCAGCGCCGGATGCTGGGATTGCACTTCTTCATGCCCGCGCACCTGGTGCCCGCGGTCGAAGTGGTGTGCAGCGCCGTCTCCGACGCCGCGATCGCCCAGCAGGTCAGCGACATCATGCGCGCCGTCGGCAAGAAGCCCATCCGCGTCAAGCGCGACATACCGGGCTTTCTCGCCAACCGGATCCAGCATGCGCTGATGCGCGAAGCCATCGCGTTGGTGGAAGAAGATTTCGCCTCGCCCGAGGACGTCGACGCCGCGGTCCGCTATGGCTTCGGCTTTCGCTACATCGCCGCCGGCCCATTGCTGCAAAAGGACCTGGCCGGCATCGACATTCATTGCGCCGCCGCCGCCACGATGTACCCCTACCTGCGCACCGACCAGACGCCCAGCGCCTACATGCGCAAGCTGGTGGACGACGGTGACATCGGCGTCAAATCGGCCAGCCTGCGCGGGTTCTACCAATGGACGCCCGAGCAGGTCGCAATCGAGCAGCAGCGCTACGAAACCGCGCTGCGCAAAGCCGCGCTCATCCTTGCCGACGAGGAAATCCATCGCTGACGCCGCGCGCCAGAACGAAGCGCCAACCCAAGAAAAACAGACGTTGGCGATACCGATCACCACCAAGGGGAGACTTGATGAAACGAAACCACCAGACCGGGGAGGCCCCATGAGCGAACGCCACGCCTCCCACGAGAAATTCCTGGCATTGCAGCGCGCCATGCACGCCATCAACAACATCGCGGAAAAATGCGCCGGCCTGTTCCTGCTGGGCATGATCATTGCCATTTCGGTATCCGTCTTCGCCCGGCTGCTCTACACCTACACCGGCATCCCACTGTCGACGCCATGGGCGGAAGAACTTGCGCGCTATCTGATGGTTGGCTGCGTTTTCATCGGCGGCGCGGCCGCCGCCTACCACCTGCGGCTGATCGGCGTCGACATCTTCGTCGGCCTGGTCCCCGGGCGACTGGCGCGCTGGCTGCGACTGCTTTCCCACCTGCTGACCCTGGCGCTGGCCGTGTTGCTGGTATGGAAATCCGCCCGGCTGATCGAACTCGGGCTGAAGCAATGGTCACCCGCCATGGAAATGCCCATGGCCTACGTCTATGCGCTGATGGCGATCGGCTGCCTGCTCATGTGCGCCAACACGCTTACACATGCGGCCAGGGAACTGCTGGACGCGCCGCCGCCGCGGCGCGAATCGGCGGAAATGGAAGAAGCGATGGAAATCAAGAGCAGCGTCGAGGGGGCATTATGATCCTGGTACTAGGCGTCTCCTTTTTCGCGATCATGCTGATCGGCGCGCCCATCATGACGGCCTTGGGGTTGTCGGCGGCCATGGCCTTGCAGTCGGGCGACAAGTCGCTGCTGATCGTGGCGCAGATGGCGTTCCAGTCGCTGGATTCGTTCAGCCTCATGGCGGTGCCGTTCTTCATCCTCGCGGGCCACCTGATGCAGTCCGGCGGCGTCGCCCGCCGCCTGGTGCAGCTTGCCAACGCCTGTGTCGGCTGGATTCGCGGCGGCCTGGGCGCCGTTGCGGTGCTGACGTCCCTGTTGTTCGCCACGGTGTCCGGGTCGTCGTCGGCGACTACCGCCGCGATCGGCTCAGTGCTGATCCCCGAAATGGAAAAAAAAGGCTATCCCCGCTCGTTCGCGGCCTCCATCGCCGCGTCATCGGGCGAACTGGGCGCCATCATTCCGCCATCGATTCCGATGGTGGTGTATGCGCTGACGGCCAACGTTTCGGTCGGCGCGCTGTTCATCGCCGGCATTCTTCCCGGCCTGCTGATTGCCTTGTCGCTGATCCTGACGGTCTGCGTCATTGCCAGCATCAAGGGCTGCGACGAGGTGCGCACGGTCAGCCTGAAAGACTGGGCCAAGGGCGTGGGGGTGGCGCTGCGCGACGCAACCCTGGCGCTGATGATGCCCGTCATCATCCTGGGCGGCATCTACGGCGGGCTGTTCACTCCGACCGAAGCCTCTTGCGTGGCGGTGCTGTACGGCCTGGCGCTGGGCATGTTCGTCTACAAGGAAATCACGCTCGGCAACCTGCTGGGCATCTTCGGCCGGGCCGCCGTGATGTCCGCGATCATCCTGCTGATCGTTGCCTTTGCAGCGGTTTTCGCCTATCTGCTGACGATCAACCAGGTGCCGCAACGTGTCGCCGCCATGCTCGGATCGGTCACCACCAGCCCTATCGCCTTCCTGCTGCTGGTGAACGGCATGCTGTTCATCGTCGGCATGTTCATCGAGGCGCTGGCGGCGATCCTGATCATCGTTCCGATCCTTGCCCCCATCAGCGTGAGCTTCGGCATCGACCCTTTCCACTTCGGCATGATCGTCATCATCAATCTCGCCGTCGGCATGGTGACGCCCCCGGTGGGCGTGAACCTGTTCGTGGTGTGCGAAGTCGCTCAACTGAAGATGCATGAACTGGCCCGCTACCTGATTGTGTTTCTTGCGGTCCTGATCATCGACATCCTCATCATCTCTTACATCCCCGCCATCAGTACGGCGTTTCTGTAGGCCGCAACGCCGGGCGCCCGCGCCCGGCCCGAATTGAAATAACAAAACCAGAATCACCCAGGAGACAAGACATGCGCCTGATCAAGAAAATTCTCGGCATGAGTGCCGCCAGCCTGTTGCTGCTATCCACCGCCTCGCACGCCCTGGACATGGACGTGGGGCACACGCTCACCACGGACAGCCCGTTCCACGTCGGCACGCAGAAATTCGCCGACATCCTCAAAGAGAAGTCCAACGGCAAGATCAACATCACGGTATTCCCCCATTCGCAGTTGGGCGGTGAAATCACCATGATCCAGGGCGCCGTGGCAGGCGCCACCGACCTGTTCGTGACCGGCCAGCCCGCGCTGAACAACGTGGTCAAGGAATTCCTGGTCTTCGACGTGCCATTCCTGTTCGACAACGTCCAGCAGGCCAACGAAATCCTGGCGGGACCGGTCGGCGACAAGTTCATGGACATCCTGCCCAAGTACGGCCTGGTCGGCCTGGGCTGGTTTTCGGCGATCGAGCGCAACGTATTCGGCGACCGCGCCATCAACGCCGCCGCCGATCTGAAGGGCATGAAGATCCGCGTCATCCAGTCGCCCGGCTATGTCGAGAGCTACAAGACGCTGGGCGCGCAGGCCACGCCGATGGCCTACTCCGAGCTGTACCTGGCCCTGCAGCAGAAGGTCATCGATGGCGGTGAAACGACGCCCGACCAGTTCGTGTCCGACAAGTTCATCGAGGTGTCCAAGTACTTCAACATGACGCACATCAACATCCATCCGGCGTTGCTGGTCATGTCCAAGACCCGCTGGGATTCGCTTTCCCCCGACGAGCAGAAAATGGTCAAGGCGGCAGCCGACGAAGCCATGGCCTACGCCCGCGACTACTACAAGAAGGTCTACGACGAAGGCATGAAGACCATGGCGGAAAAAGGCGTGACCGTGGTCTACCCGAGCGATCTCGATTCGCTGGTACAAGCCACCCGTCCGGTGGCACGGAAACTCGTCGGGCAGGCCCCGAACGGGCAGGCGCTCTATGACGCGGTGATGGCTGCCAAGGGCAGGGCCAAGCAATGAGCCTTACCGCAACCGACACAGGAACCAAGATGACCAGCTTCACCGAACCAGGAAACTTGCGGGTACTGATTACCGGCGCGGCCGGCAACATTGGCAAATGCCTGCGCACCCTCCTGCGAGGCCGCTATGCCTTGCTGCGCCTGGCCGACATCGCCGAGCAGGAGCCCGCCCAGGCGGGCGAGGAAATCCGCACGCTCGACGTGCGCGACATGGCTTCCGTGGAGCGCTGCATGGAAGGCATCGACTGCGTCATCCACCTGGCCGGCATCCCGGGCGTGGACACATGGGACAGGATCCTGCCGATGAACATCGACGGGTGCTACAACGTGTTCGAGGCCGCCCGCCGGCAGCATGTGCCCCGCGTCATCTTCGCCAGCTCGAACCATGCCGTCGGCTACCATCGGCGCGAACGCTTTCTCGACAATGCCGTGGAGCCGCGGCCCGACTCGCTCTATGGCGTTTCGAAGGTGTTCGGCGAAGCGCTGGGCAGGATGTATGCCGACAAGTACGGCATGTCGGTCGCCTGCCTGCGCATCGGCACGTTCCGCACGCCCGACCGTCCGAGCGAAGCCCGCCAACTGCTGACCTGGCTGAGCCACCGCGACATGGCCCAACTGGCGCGGCGCTGCATCGAACACGCGTCGTATCACTTCGTGGTGGTCTATGGCGTGTCGAACAACCTGCGCAACCGCTGGGACAACAGCCAGGTGAAATTCCTGGGCTACCAACCGCAGGACGACTCCGAGGTGTTCGCCGCGGAGATCCTGGCCAAGGATATTCCCGAGGACCCGATCGCCGCCCAGTTCCATGGCGGCTTCTACTGCCCGCTGGAATTCGTCGGCACCACCGAACGGATCTCCTGAAACCTAGCCCCTTCATCCGTTGCCACAGGGAAGCCATGTACGCCGCACCGCCCGCCATTCAAGCCGAAGTCTTTGCCCGCCTGCCCGACGCCTTCCGCAAACCGGAAGGCACCTCGGAATGGCATCGCTACCAACCCGGCAACCAGCCGCCGCACTCGTTGCTGGAGGGGCCCTCCTTCGATGCCGAGGGCCGCCTGTATTGCGTGGACGTGCCCTGGGGCCGCGTGTTCCGGGTCGACGCGCAAGGCCGGTTCGAGCTGATTACCGAATACGATGGCGAGCCCAACGGCCTGAAGATCCATCAGGACGGCCGCATCTTCATTGCGGACTACGCCCGCGGCATCATGTTGCTCGATCCCCAGACCGGCTCTGTCAAGCCGGTGCTCGAGCGGGTTCACCTCGAACGCCTCAAGGCGGTCAACGACCTGGTCTTCGCTTCCAATGGCGACCTGTATTTCACCGACCAGGGCCTGACCGGCTGGCATGACCAGACCGGCCGGGTCTTCCGGCGGCGGGCGGATGGGCAGGTCGACTGCCTGCTGGACAACATCCCCAGCCCCAACGGCCTGGTGCTGGATCCGAGCGAGTCGATCCTGTATGTGGCGGTCACGCGCGCCAACGCCATCTGGCGCGTGCCGCTGACCCGGGAGGGCAAGGTGACCAAGGTCGGCACCTTCATCCAGATGTCCGGCGGCGGCGGCCCCGACGGCCTGGCCATCGACGAGGCGGGCAACCTGGCGGTGGCGCACGTAGGGTTGGGCGCGGTCTGGCTGTTCAGCCACCGCGGCGAGCCCATGCTGCGCATCAATTCGCCCTTGGGCGCATTGACGACCAACGTCGCCTTCGGCGGCCCGGACCGCAGGACGCTGTACATCACCGAATCCGAATCGGGTTCGATCCTGCGGGCGCCGATGCCGGTCGCGGGGCGTGTCATGTATTCCGGGCACTGATTCCCGCAGTGAATTCAGCGATGGCTTGCGGCGAAGGCCGGCGACCCGCCATCATCTATGGCTCGCCCTCCCCGCCGAACAGGATCCGCTCGATCGCGCGCACCCTATCCCGGCGGCGCCTGACCGCGCGCACCGGCCTGCCGAAAACGCGCTTGCGCTGCGTGGCTTCCCGGCTGGCCTGCAGATGCTCGATGAACACCTCTGCGCACGGCGCGTTGTCGGTCTTGTCGAAGATCCAGCAGTAGGCGACGGGCAGACGCGCCTGCCGATAGCGCGGCGCGGCGGACGCGGCATCGCTGGCAAGCAGGCGTTCCAGCACCCGTTGATCCCACTCCTCGGGATCGTCCTCGCAGGCCTGGGCCCAGGCCTGCAACAGCTCGGCGGCGGCCGGCGTATGGTTGATGAACAGCGTGCCGCTCAGCAAATGGCCCTCAGGCTCATGGTAGGCGGCGATGTCACAGTCCAGCGCGGCCAGCGTTGGCCACGGATCGCGGTGAAACACCGCGTCCACGTCGACATACAGCAACGGCCCCGTGTGTTTCTTGCGCATGGCGACCAGCACCGACGGCTTCATGGACGCGTTGCGCACCCAGGACCCGGTGGATTCGATAGGCGTGGCATCGACAGCAAGCCCCAGCCGTTGCGCCGAACGCAGCAGGCGGTTCTTTTCCGTCTCGTAAATGCTGTCGCGGGTGAAGAAAGCCACCACCATGCCTGTCGCGCTGCCTCCCCGCCCGGCCGGCGCCGCCTTGTCGGGCCCCGGAAAGCTCGGAACCACCCGCGTCTGCTCCGCGGACCAGCCGAACCACTTGCGTCGAAACCAATCGAACATGATGCGCCACGCTTTTCGAGATCAGGTAAAGCGGGCGTACCGGCAACGTCATGGCGACAGCGCGGCGGCAGGCTCGCACAACGCTCCTCCCGCCGTCATGCGACGCAAAGAGGGCGGGCGAGACGGGCGCGGATCGAAGCGCAGGCGGAGTTTATGGATCGACGCGATAAGCGTCGATGCTATTGCAATCAGTCGAAATCCAAATCGCCACGCTGAAACATTCTTCGCGCGGCTTCCCTCTGAAACGCCTTTCCAGGCCCAACAGAACTTTCAACCGGCTTTCCCCAATACCGCTCGCGCCGCGGGTCGCGGCAAGCGCGACCCGTCCAAGGGCAACCTGCTGGCGGCGGCCAGCCTGGCCGCCTACACGATGATCCTGTTGTCGGCCGGATCAGGCGTACTGCGCGAGGCCGCCACCCAGCGACCAGTTTTCCTTCAAGACCTCGACGAGATTCACGAACACATCCTCGGGCCGCAGGCCGGGATTTTCACCGAGCAACTGCGCAATCCGCCGGAACAGCGCCTTCTTCTGTTCCAGCGTGCGCGTATTGTTCGCGGTGATCTGGATGAACACGAGATCGTCGCTGCGAGCGATATCAAGATAGGTCGCGCCATAGCGGAAGTTGGCGGCCTCGTGCTCGGTCATGACCATGAACTGGTCATCTTCGGGAACGTCGAACGTTTCGCGCAGCGCGCGATAGACGCCGTCGAAAATGGCCTGCCTGTAGGCCTCCGTCTTTCCGGAGCGCAACGAGATTTGGGCGAACGGCATGGGAAGTTCCTCCTTTTTGGTCCCGTCGCCTATTGTCTATTCTGATAACTTATCCATTCTTATTTCAACGATAAAGATTTGAAATGGCAAAGCGCGCCCTTGACCTGGAAGCCGTCAGAGCCTTCATCCGCATCGCCGAGCTGGGCAGCTTCACCCGTGCCGCCGAAGCGTCACGGACCACGCAGGCCGCGGTCAGCCTGAAATTGAAACGGCTGGAAGAAAGGCTGGGCTTCAGGCTTGTCGAACGAACGCCGCGTTACGTGGAGCTATCAGCCCAGGGCGCGACCTTTCTCGAACATGCGCGCAAGCTGATCGAGGCGCACGACCGGGCGCTGTCGGTGGTGGGAGGGACGCGGCAGCGTCTCACTATCGGCATCAGCGATCATGTCGCGGGTCCGGAACTGCCCGCGCTGATCGCACGCATGAATGCCCAGGATCCTCACCTGCTGATCGAAATCCGGATCGGATCGTCGGCGGAACTGCTTCAGCGTTTCGACCGCCGCGAACTCGATACGGTGATCGTGCGCTTCCAGGCGGGCCGCGGCGACGGCGAAATCCTGGCCGAAGAAAAATTCGGCTGGTTCGCGATGCCCGGCTGGCAGCATCGCGCGGGCGAGCCGCTGCCGCTGGCCACGATGGCGGAACCCTGCGGCGTGCGCGCCCTGGCCGGACAACTGCTCGACGAGGTCGGCATACCCTGGACCGAGGTGTTCGTCGGCGGCGGCGTGATGACGGTCGCCGCCGCCGTCATGGCCGGGCTGGGAGTCGCCGCGCTCGCCCCGCGCATGGTTCCCTTCGGCGCGGTCGACGTCGGCCCCAGGCTGGGGTTGCCGGACCTGCCGCGGCTGCCCATCCTTCTGCATACCCGGGTCAGGGACAACCGCGCGCGGGATGCGCTGGCCGCGCTATCCGCTGCCTTTCGCGGCGTGGTGCGGAACTGATGGCTCCGCAGCATGGAGGCCCAAAGAAAGCGCGATACCGCTACCCAAGGCCCTTCGCGCGGCAACAAAAAACCCGCAGAACCAATGTTCATGCGGGTTTTGGGCAAGGCGCCGTTGGGCTATAGCCTTGGCAGCTCTTGTGGAATTCTTGGCGGACAGAGGGGGATTCGAACCCCCGATACGCTTTTGACGTATACACGCTTTCCAGGCGTGCGCCTTCAACCACTCGGCCACCTGTCCTGATCCGGTACGCATTGCTGAAAATGCGAATCCGCGATTCTAGCAGATCGGCAAGAAAGCTGCAGCGGCGGCGCGGCCAAGAAAAAGGGGACGCGATTGCGTCCCCTTTTTGCCATGGGCGCCGGTGCGCACCCGATGGCGACTGTCCCAGACACGATTACCCGGCGCCGGCCATGGCTGCTCAAGCGTTGGGCGGATCCTGCTCGCGGTACGAACTGACGGTGCCGTCGGGTTCGGTCTCCTCCAGCCGCACCCGGAAGCCCCACAGCCGTGCCAGATGCTTCATCACCTGCTCGGCGTCCTCGGCCGCCAGCGGCCGGCCGCGGCTCTTCAGGTGGCGCAGCACCAGCGAACGGTCGGTGTCGCGGTTGAAGCGCGTCACCTGGATATCTGGCACCTGGTTGTCGCGGTTGTGCTGCGCGGCCAGCAGGCGGCGGATATCGCGGTACCCCTCGTCGTCGTGGATCGCGGCGACCTCCAGCTTGGGATTGGCCTGGTGGTCAGAGATCGCGAAGAAGCGGAACTCGCGGATCAGGCGCGGCGACAGGTACTGCGAGATGAAGGACTCGTCCTTGAAGTTGCGCATGGCGAAGTCCAGCGTCTTCAGCCAATCGCCTCCCGCGATGTCCGGGAACCAGCGGCGATCCTCGTCGGTGGGCTTTTCGCAGATGCGGCGGATATCCGACATCATCGCGAAGCCCAGCGCGTACGGGTTGATGCCGCCGTAGCCGCGCTCGTCGAAACCGCGCTGGCTGACGACGTTGGTGTGGCTCTGCAGGAACTCCATCATGAAGCCGTCGTTGACCAGGCCCTTCTCGTGCAGCCGGTTCAGGATGGTGTAGTGCCAGAACGTGGCCCAACCCTCGTTCATCACCTTGGTCTGGGTCTGCGGATAGAAGTACTGGGCGATCTTGCGCACGATGCGCACCAGTTCCTTCTGCCACGGCGCCAGCTTCGGCGAATAC
Source organism: Achromobacter sp. 46006 (assembly GCF_059761975.1). NCBI lineage: Bacteria > Pseudomonadati > Pseudomonadota > Betaproteobacteria > Burkholderiales > Alcaligenaceae > Achromobacter > Achromobacter sp. 46006. Next base: position 14,696 of record NZ_JCBANN010000008.1, on the reverse strand, counting down.
TTCTCGATGAAGTACAGCAGGTTCTCTTCCGGTTCAGGCGGGAACACCGACGCGGCGACCCGCTCGTCCTTGTCGGCCTCCAGCCGCGGCAGCGTGCGCCACAGATCGTTGTACTGCAGACGCGCGTGCTCCTGGCGTTCGGCCTGGCGCGCGGCCTCTTCCTTGTACGAGATCGGCGTCGGCCGCTTGTAGCGGTCCACGCCATGGTGCGACAGCGCGTGGCAGGAATCCAGCAGCGCCTCGACCGCGTCAATGCCGTAGCGGTCCTCGCAGTCCATCACGTACTTGCGGGCGAACACCAGGTAGTCCAGCACGCCATCGGCGTCGGTCCACTGGCGGAACAGGTAGTTGCCCTTGAAGAACGAGTTGTGGCCGTAGCAGGCGTGCGCGATCACCAGCGCCTGCATCGTCATGGAATTCTCTTCCATGAGATACGCGATACAGGGATTGGAGTTGATCACGATTTCGTAGGCCAGGCCCTGCATGCCGCGCCGATAGTATTGTTCGTTGCGGATGAACTCCTTGCCGTACGACCAGTGCGGATAACCAATGGGCAGGCCCGCCGACGCGTACGCGTCCAGCATCTGCTCCGAGGTGATGACCTCGATCTGGTTCGGATAGGTGTCCAGCCCGTACTCGCGCGCGACCTGCGAGATCGCGTCGTCATAGGACTGGATCAGTTCGAACGTCCATTCGGAACCTTGTGACAACGGCCGGGGGCTGTCGGCCGATTCCGGCTCCACCAGTGCGCCCAGGATGGCATTCATGCGGTTTCCTTCTTGAACAGGTCATGGAACACGGGGTAGATTTCCCCGCGATCGCAAATCCGCCGCATCACGAAATGCGGCTCCAGCTTCTGTTCATATTCCGCCCACAGGCTGCTCTTGCGCGCCTCCTGCGAGTCGGGAATCTCGATATAGGCGAAGTAGCGCGACGCCGGCAGCAAATGCTCGGCCAGGAAGCGCGCGCTCTTGCCCGCGTCGGCGCCGAACGAATCGCCGTCGCTGGCCTGCGCCGCATACACGTTCCAGGCCGAGGGCGGATAGCGCTTTTCCACGATCTCGCGCATCAGCTCCAGCGCCGACAGCACGATGGTGCCGCCGCTCTTGGGATCGTAGAAGAAGGTCTGCTCGTCCACTTCCTCGGCGTTGTCGGTGTGGCGGATGAAAACCAGGTCGACGTGTTCGTACTTGCGCGACAGGAACAGGTACAGCAGCGTGAAGAAGCGCTTGGCCAGATCCTTCTTGCCCTCGTCCATCGAGCCGGACACGTCCATCAGGCAGAACATGACCGCCCGCGCCATCGGAATCGAGACCGACACGCGGTTGCGATAGCGCAGGTCAAGGTCGTCCAGGAACGGCACGCGCGCCAGGCGCTCGCGGCAGTCCTCGACGTCCTGCTCCAGGGCCTTGATCTGGTCGGCGGGCGCGCCCGCCGCCTTGGCCTTGGCCAGGCGTTCTTCCGCGTCTTCCAGGTCGGCGCGCGCCTTCACGCTCAGCGCCACCCGCCGCGCCAGCGACGACTTCAGCGTGCGGCTGATGCTGAGCATGCTGGGCGAGCCGGTGGTAGTGTAACCGGCGCGCTGCCATTTCTTCTGGCTGACCTCGCCCAGTTGGGTGCGCGCCAGGTGAGGCAATTCCAGGTCTTCGAAGAACAGGTTGAGGAATTCGGCCCGCGACAGGCTGAAGGTGAACTGATCGACCGCCTCGCCTTCGCCGGGCTCGGAGCCGCCCTGGCCTTCTCCTCCCTGGGGCCGGTCGAACGTGTCGCCCTTGGCGAACTCGCGATTGCCCGGATGCACCATTTCCCGGTCGCCGCCCGCGCCGTGCCGGAAGGTCGGCTCGGAAATATCGCGGGCGGGCAGGTTGATCTCGCCGCCCTGATCCATGTCCTGGATCGAGCGGTCGCGGATCATCCCGTGGACCGCCTTGCGGATCTGGTCCTTGTAACGCCGCAGAAAGCGCTCCCGGTTAACGGCGCTTTTGTTGCGCCCGTTAAGACGGCGATCGATCAGTGAATTCATGATTCACCTCGCTCAGGAAGACTTCCTCACACGGAGATACCACTCGCACAGCAGCCTGACCTGCTTTTCCGTGTAGCCCTTCTCCACCATCCGATCCACGAAGCTCTGGTGCTTGGACTTGTCCTCGGCCGACGCCTTGGCGTTGAACGAGATCACCGGCAACAGGTCTTCCGTGTTCGAGAACATCTTCTTCTCGATCACTTCGCGCAGCTTTTCATAGCTGGTCCAGGTCGGGTTGCGGCCGTTGTTGTTGGCGCGCGCCCGCAGCACAAAGTTCACGATCTCGTTGCGGAAGTCCTTCGGATTGGCGATGCCGGCCGGCTTCTCGATCTTCTCCAGTTCGTCGTTCAGGGCGCTGCGGTCGAAGCTCTCGCCGGTTTCCGGGTCGCGGAATTCCTCGTCCTGGATCCAGCAGTCGGCGAACGTGACGTAGCGGTCGAAAATGTTCTGGCCATACTCCGAGTACGACTCGAGGTACGCCGTCTGGATCTCCTTGCCGATGAACTCGGCATAGCGCGGCGCCAGGAAGCCCTTGATGAACTCCAGGTAGCGCCGGCGGATTTCCTCCGGATAGTCCTCGCGCCCGATGCGCTGCTCCAGCACGTACATCAGGTGCACCGGATTGGCCGCCACTTCGGTCTGGTCGTAGTTGAAGACGCTGGACAGGATCTTGTACGCGAAGCGTGTCGAGACCCCGTTCATGCCCTCGTCGGTGCCGGCGTAGTCCTTGTACTCCTGCAACGCCTTGGCCTTCGGATCGACGTCCTTCAGGCTTTCGCCGTCATAGACGCGCAGCTTCGAGTAGATGCTGGAATTCTCCGGCTCCTTCAGCCGGGTCAGCACCGAAAACTGCGCCATCATGTCCAGCGTTCCCGGCGCGCACGGCGCCGTCGACAGCGAGCTGTGATGCAGCAGCTTTTCGTAGATGCGGACTTCTTCCGAGACCTGCAGGCAGTAAGGCACCTTGACGATATAGATACGGTCGAGGAACGCCTCGTTGTGCTTGTTGTTGCGGAAGGTCTGCCATTCCGACTCGTTCGAGTGCGCCAGGATGCAACCGTTGAACGGGATCGCCGAGAAACCCTCGGTGCCCTTGAAGTTGCCTTCCTGGGTCGCCGTCAAGAGCGGATGCAGCATCTTGATCGGCGCCTTGAACATCTCCACGAACTCGAGCAGGCCCTGGTTGGCCAGGCACAGGCCGCCGGAATAGCTGTAGGCGTCCGGGTCATCCTGCGAATGGCGGTCGAGCTTGCGGATGTCGACCTTGCCGACCAGCGAAGAAATGTCCTGGTTGTTCTCGTCGCCCGGCTCGGTCTTGGCGATCGCCACCTGGCGCAGCACCGACGGGTTCAGGCGCACCACGCGGAACTGCGAGATGTCGCCGTCGAACTCCTTCAGCCGCTTGACCGCCCACGGCGACATGATGCCCGTGAGGTAGCGGCGCGGAATGCCGTATTCCTTTTCGAGCGTGTCGCCGAAGCGTTCCGGATGGAACAGGCCGAGCGGCGACTCGTTTACCGGCGAGCCCTTGAGCGCATAGATGGGATAGCGCTCCATCAGCACCTTGAGGCGTTCGGCGATGGACGACTTGCCGCCGCCGACAGGCCCCAGCAGATAGAGGATTTGCTTGCGCTCTTCCAGTCCCTGCGCTGCGTGCTTGAAGAACGCCACGATCTGCCCGATGACGTCCTCCATGCCGTAGAACTCCTGGAACGCCGGATAGCGCCGGATGGTCCGGTTGGAAAACAAACGGGAAAGACGTGGGTCGTTGCGCGTATCCACGATTTCAGGTTCGCCAATCGCCGCCAGCATGCGCTCAGCGGGGCTGGCGTATGCCATCGGGTCGCGTCGGGCGAGATCCAGATACTCCTCGAGGGAGAGCTCTGACTCCTGTTCTCTTGCATACTGCGACTTGAAGCCTTCGACGATGTTTTGCACGGAAACCTCCTACAACACGCGAAAAAGCCATGACGTCCCTACGTGTCCCCATTGTGTGCCTCAGTGCTTCGGCGTGACTAGTCAATCTCGCCAGAAGCAATCTCGGCGCGGTCGTATGTTGCTTTCGCCACACATCAACCATGAGCACGATCGGGCCCTTTCCGTTTAGGCTGCGCCCTTGAGACACAAGTTCCTTCAAGGATTGCAACCAACGTGAATAAGTTCATTCGTTCGCCTTCAGCATATTGCTGTAGAACGCGCACGGGATGCGTCCATGCATGAAATGGTCAGCAATGATTTGAAGGGATGAGCGATATCCCGGTGGATTCTTATGATCCGGACGCAAGTCCGGTGCGTTCGCTATGCGATGGCAGCGAACGGTCTGAACGGCGCGACAGCGACTGCGTTCAGCAAGTATCGATCCGGTGTGTAAAAGCGCCGGTACGCGATACTGGAATCCGTGGTGACGAGGGCGCGTGGCGGGTCGTGGTGCAAGCCATGCGCGCGTAGCGCCAAGTCATGGCCTAGCTTAAGCCGAATTGACGGCTTTGTGGCAATTCATTTGCGGCAAAGGGGCAAAAAAATACCATCGACAACCCTTAGTCCGTGTCGCGGAAATCGCTCCCAAACTTGCTGCGATCCCGCCGCAAGCCGCGCCGGTAAAGGCTATCCCGGCGATCTCAATGCGCTGTCGCAAGATCCATTGGCAGCCAGAGAGGCCGAGTGCTAATACCCCTTGCGCCGTCAAGGATGGATTCACCCATTCGTCGAACCCGCGCCCGATCCGCAGGGGTCGCGCATCAATCGCGTGGCCGGGCACGGCCGACGCCGGGCTGTGGGCCTGGCGCAATGGCACGCCGACGGGCGGCGACAAGCGGCGCCAGGACGGCCTTTGAATATCGATACGCCCCACGGCTATCAGGCGGCGGGCAGTTCGACCCTTCGCAACAGCCCGCGCCAATGCTCGGGCACCCGCGCCCGCACACGCAGGTCGGCCGCCACCCGCTCGGCTTCGATGAATTCGTAGCGCGGAGCCGCGTCCAGCCGTTCCAGCAAAGGCAGCTTGACCAGGCCCGCGGCGTCGCCCAGCAGCATCGGCGCCATATAGATAAGCAGCTCGTCGATGCAGCCGGCCGCGACCAGCGCGCCGCTCAGGCCGGCGCCCGCTTCGACGTGGACTTCGTTGAACTGCTGCTCGGCCAGCCAGCGCATCATGGCCGGCAGGTCGACCCGGTCGGGCGTCTCGGCGGGCAGCGCCACCACCCGCACGTTCCTGGCCTCCAGACGCGCCTGCTTGGCGGCGTCGGCGCGGGCCGTGAAGACGATGACCTCGCCGCCGTCGAACAGCCGCGCATCCTCGGGAATCTCGAAACGGCCGTCGACCACCGCCCGCCGCGGCTGGCGCGGCGTCTGGACGCTGCGCACGGTCAGTTGCGGATCATCCTTGAGCACGGTGCCGATGCCGGTCAGCACCACGCAGCTGCGGGCGCGCCAGTGATGGCCGTCGGCGCGCGCCTCCGGCCCGGTGATCCATTGCGACAGGCCGTTGTGCAACGCGCTGCGGCCGTCCAGCGACGTCGCCATCTTGAGCCACGTCCAGGGTAGCCCGCGGCTCATGCGCGAGATGAAACCGGCATTCAGGGCCAGCGCCTCTTCCCGGCAGACGCCGGTGGTGACGGCGATGCCGGCCTCGCGCAGCCGCGCCAGGCCCTTGCCGTTGACCAGCGGATTGGGATCGCCAATCGCCACCACCACCCGCGCCGGCGCGGCCGCCAACAGCGCGTCGACGCAGGGCGGCGTGCGGCCGAAATGGCTGCAGGGCTCCAGGGTGACGTAGACGGTCGCGCCCGCCACCGACTCGCCGCGCGCCTGGGCATCGCGCAGGGCGCGGACTTCGGCGTGCGGGCCGCCGGGCGGCTGGGTCGCGCCTTCGCCCAGGACCCGGCCATCGCGCACGATGACGCAGCCGACCCGGGGATTGGGCGCGGTGGAGTACATGACGGTCTGCGCCAGGGCCAGGGCGCGCCGCATCCAAAGCAGATCATCGGATTCGCTGGGGTTCATCATCATGCAGGGATTGTATGTCCGCGGCAGGCCGTCGGCACGCCGCGCTTGCCATCACAGGCCGGCGCGCTATGATCATTCCAGCGACCCGAAAGCCATGTCCGTTTTGGGCCGATGCTGGTCTCGGGACGGCCTCGCCCGGGAGCCGGGACAGGACCACAATACGCCGTGTACCCCTGAAATTCCAAGGCACGGAGCCCGCCACCATGAAACAAGCACTGATCGTCATCGATGTCCAGGATTCCTTCCGCCAGCGTCCGTTTTGGGACGAGTCGGAATATCCGGCATTCATCTCGCAACTGCAGGGCCTGATCGATGCTGCCCGCGCCCGCGACATCCCGGTGCTGCAGGTGTTCCACACCAGCGCCGCCAACGATCCGGCCAACCCCTTCTCGCTGGCATCCGGCCACGTCAAGACCCTGAAGGAACTGCGCATTGAGCCTGACGCGGTGTTCCACAAGACGGTGCATTCCTCGCTCTACGCCAGGGACGCCGACGGCGCCACGCTGCGGGACTGGCTGCGCAAGCACGGCATCGAAGGCGTCATCGTCAGCGGCATCCGCACCGAGCAGTGCTGCGAGACCACCACGCGCCACGCCAGCGACGACGGCTTCAAGGTGGTGTTCCCGACCGACGCCACGCTGACCTTCGCGATGCAGAGCCCGTCCGGCAAGCACTACACACCGGCCGAGATCCGCGACGCCACCGAACTGGTGCTGCAGGGCCGCTTCGCCCGCATCGCCCGCGCCGCCGACGTCTTCGCCGACGCGCAATAGGACGGCATGGCCATGATTCCCGTGCACTTCGTCCTGCCCCGGGGAATCGTGCTGCTCGACGTGGCCGGGCCGGCCGAGGCGTTCCGGGTCGCCAACAAGTTGTGCCCGGGCGCCTTCGGCCAGCATTTCTGCGGTCCGTCCACCGAAATCGAAAGCGGCATTCCCGGCCTGCACCTGGCCCGGATCCAGCCGCTGCCCGAGAAACTGCCGCCCGAGGCGCTGGTGATCGTGTCCGGCGTGGTCGGCAAGCACATCCGCCTGGATGAGCCCGAGGCCCGCGTCATCATCGACTGGCTGGCGGCTCGCCATCCCGCCGACGGCTTCACGCTGATGACGGTCTGCGCCGGCGCCCTGTTCGCCGCGGCGGCAGGCCTGACGCGCCAGCGCGAATGCACCACCCACCATAGCTGCCTGGCGCAACTGGCCGACCTGGATCCCAGCGCCCGGCTGCACGACAACCGCATCTTCGTGGAAGACGGCAACCTGGTCAGCAGCGCCGGCATCACCGCTGGCATCGACCTGGCGTTGCACATGGTGTCGCGCCATTGCGGCCCGCGCGTGGCCAGCGAAGTGGCGCGCGACATGGTGGTGTACCAACGCCGCGCCGGCACCGACTCGGCGCTGTCGCCCTGGCTGGAACACCGCAACCACATGCATCCGGGCGTGCACCGCGTGCAGGACGCGGTGGTGCGCAACCCGGCGGCGCCGTGGTCGGCGCAGTCGCTGGCCGAGCAGGCCCACACCAGCGCGCGCCACCTGACGCGGCTATTCCGCGAGCACGCCGGCTGCACGCCGATGGACTACCTGTATCAGATACGCGTGGCGCTGGCGCGCGACATGCTGCGCGAAACGCGCTTGAACCTGGAGTTGGTGGCGGAGAAATCGGGCTTCGGCTCGGCCCAGCACCTGCGCCGCGTGTGGCGCAGGTTCCAGCCGTTGACGCCCAGCATGGCGCGAACGGTAGCGCCGTAGCGCGCGCCGGGCGGCAAGCCGCCGGTAGCGCCACCGCGGCCGCCTGCGGATCAGGCCGGGCTGCGATAGGCCGACCCGCGCGGCGGCATCATTCCTTGCGCAGCTTGCCGGGCAGCACCGGCCCTTGCATCTCGCGAATCGCCTCGACGAATTCGCCAATGTCCTCGAAGCTCTTGTAGACCGAGGCAAAGCGCACGTAGGCCACCTTGTCGAGCTTGCGCAGTTCGTTCATGACCAGCTCGCCGATGTGCCCGGAGGCCACTTCGCGCAGGCCGCTGGCCAGCAGTTGTTCCTCGATGCGGGCCACGGCCGCGTCCACGTCCTCGGTGCTGACCGGACGCTTGCGCAGCGCCAGGCTCAGGCTGGCGCGCAGCTTGGCGGGATCGTAGTCGCTGCGGCTGCCATTGCGCTTGACCACGGACGGCAGCGCCAACTCCACCCGCTCATACGTGGTGAAGCGCTTGTCACAGGATTGGCAGCGGCGCCGGCGGCGGATCGCGTCGCCCTCTTCCGAGACACGGCTGTCGACGACCTGCGTTTCGGAGTTGCCGCAAAATGGACACCGCATGTGTGATCCCTGAAAACACGGAAAGCAATAATTCGCCCATATTGTAACGATGCGACTGCCCGCCCGTGTCGATCATGACAAATTCGTCCCTAATATTTTCGCCACGAAGGCCACGCGCACGCAAGCGCCATCGGCCCTAAAGCAAAAGGACGGCCCCTCTCGGGGCCGTCCTTGTCACGCGCGAGCGGATTGGACCCGTCGCCGTTGCGGCATTACTTGCGGCCGTACACCGGCAGGCGCGAGGTCAGTTCGTTGACCTTGGCGCGCACGGCGGCGATGTTGGCCTCGTCGCGCGGGTTGTCCAGCACGTCGGCGATCAGGTTGGCGGTCAGCTCGGCCTCGGCTTCGGTGAAGCCGCGGGTCGTCATGGCAGGCGTGCCCAGGCGGATGCCGCTGGTCACGAAGGGCTTTTCCGGATCGTTCGGGATGGCGTTCTTGTTGACCGTGATGTGGGCCTGGCCCAGCACGGCTTCGGCTTCCTTGCCGGTTATGCCCTTGGAGCGCAGGTCAACCAGCATGACGTGGCTTTCGGTGCGGCCCGAAACGATGCGCAGGCCACGCTTGACCAGCGTGTCGGCCAGCACCTTGGCGTTCTTGACCACTTGCTGCGCGTAGGTCTTGAATTCGGGTTCCAGCGCTTCCTTGAAGGCCACGGCCTTGCCGGCGATGACGTGCATCAGCGGACCGCCCTGGATGCCGGGGAAGATGGCCGAATTGACGGCCTTTTCGAATTCGGCCTTCATCATGATGACGCCGCCGCGCGGGCCGCGCAGCGACTTGTGCGTGGTCGAGGTGACGAAGTCGGCGTGCGGCACCGGGTTGGGGTAGGCGCCACCGGCCACCAGGCCGGCGTAGTGGGCGATGTCGACCATGAACAGCGCGCCGTTGTCGTGGGCGATGCGTGCCATGCGCTCGAAGTCGATGTGCAGGGCGTAGGCCGAGGCACCGGCGACGATCAGCTTGGGCTTGTGTTCCTTGGCCAGTTGCTCGACCTGGGCGTAGTTCAGGACTTCGTTTTCGTCCAGGCCGTACGAGATGAAGTTGTACAGCTTGCCCGAGGCGTTGACCGACGCGCCGTGCGTCAGGTGGCCGCCTTCGGCCAGGCTCATGCCCAGCACGGTATCGCCCGGCTTCAGGACGGCCATGTACACGCCCTGGTTGGCCTGCGAGCCGGAGTTGGGCTGCACGTTGGCGGCTTCGGCGCCGAAGATCTGCTTCAGGCGGTCGATGGCCAGCTGCTCGACCACGTCGACGTATTCGCAACCGCCGTAGTAGCGCTTGCCCGGGTAGCCTTCGGCGTACTTGTTCGTGAGCTGCGTGCCCTGGGCTTCCATGACGGCCGGGCTGGCGTAGTTCTCCGAAGCGATCAGCTCGATGTGCTGTTCCTGGCGAACGTCTTCCTTCTGGATGGCGGCCCAGACATCCGGGTCAGCCTTGGAGAGGGTGAGGTTGCGGTCAAACATGACGGGGGGTTCCTGAGGCGGTAAGAGAGGAGGAAACTGCGCCCGGGCGGGTAAACCCGGATAATGACGGATAGTTTACCGCGTCACGACACTTTGCCTGTCGCCAAAATGCCCCGAATGGCGGCAAAATTCCCGTCAAGGACGCGAAATTTCCGCCATCACCGCGCGGCCGGAAAACGCTCTCAATCCGACTTGAGAAACTTTCATGCAAACCCAGACCTTGCTTGCCTACACCCTGGTCGCCGCCGTCAGCGTCGTCACCCCCGGCCCCGCCAGCATCCTGGCCATGCGCAACGGCGCCGCCGGCGGCCTGCGCGCGGTGCTGCCGTCGTCGCTGGGCAATGTCACCGGCCTGTTCCTGCTGTCCGCCGCCGCCATGCTGGGGCTGGGCGTGGTGCTGCAGTCGTCGGCCCTGCTGTTCGCCGCGCTCAAGATCGCCGGCGCCGCCTACCTGATCTACCTGGGCCTGCGCCACCTGCTGGGCCGCAGCAGCGTGGCGGCGCCGCCGCCGGACCAGGGCCGGCCGCCGCGCGGCGCGCTGGCGTTGTATCTCGAAGCGACCTTCGTGGCCGGACTGAATCCCAAGCCGATCCTGTTCTTCACCGCGCTGTTCCCGCAGTTCCTGGACGCGGCCGAACCGCTGCTGCCGCAGTTCTTCATCCTGACCGGCATCTTCATGGGCCTGTCGCTGCCCTCGCTGCTGGCCTACGGCCTGCTCGCGCGCCGCGCCCGCCGCCTGTTCCAGCAGCCAGGCGCGGTGCGCTGGATGAACCGGATGGTCGGCGCGGTCTTCGTGGCCTTTGGCGTGGCGCTGCTGCGCCTCAAGCGCGCGGGAGCCTGAGGGCGCCGCAGGCCCGGCAACGGTTCCGGAAATAAAAAGGGGTCGCATTGTGCGACCCCTTTTTGCTGATCGTGGGGATCAAGACGCCGACGTCGCGCCGATCTGCTTGGGCGCCAGCTTCGGGTTGAGCGTGTAGGTGCCCGTCAGCGACGCCTGCGCCAGCACGTGCTTCTGAATGGCGCGCAGCGCATCCTCGCCGGAAAACGACCCCTGCAGGTTCAGCGTGGGGACGTCCAGCGCGTACAGCGTGAACACATAGCGGTGTACCAGCGCGTCGTTCCAGGGCGGGCACGGACCGTCGTAGCCGAAATAGTCGCCGCTCATGTCGTGGTCGTTGGCGAACCACGACGAGTACGAGTTGATGCCCTGGCGGGCATCCAGCGGCGCCAGCGGCCCGCCCTTGCCACGCGGCGTGATGCCGCTGGAAAAGGCGCCTTCGTCGATTTCGCGCATGTCGGCCGCCAGGTCGACCAGCACCCAGTGGAAGAAATCCACCCGCGGCAGGTCGGCCGGGACTTCGCGGCCTTCCTGGTTGACGTCGTCGGGCTTGGAGGGAACATCCGGGTCGTGGCAGATCAAGGCGAACGACTGCGTGCCCGCCGGGACGTCGTCCCAGGAAAACTGCGGGTTGTAGTTGTCAGCCAGCGCGACGTGCGATTGCGCATCGATCTTGCCGAAGGCGTAGCGCTCCGGAATCGACTCGTTATCGGAAAAAGACAAACTCGAAAGTTTCATGTCGTGCTCCTTGAAGTGCTGCGAAGGCATCCCAGCCTTGAACGTCCCTCCAGCGTATCAAAATCTTCGCGATTATGGGTTCAACTTAACACGCGCGAACTTGCGCTTGCCCACCTGAACGACGTAAGTCCCGGCAGACAGTTGCAACGATTTGTCTTCGACCCGGTCGCCATTGACCCGCACGCCTCCCTGCTCCACATTGCGCTGCGCCTCGGAACCCGATGCCACCAGCCCGGCCTCGCGCAGCAGCTTGAGGATACCGACCGGTGCGCCGCCGATGCTGACCTCGGGCATGTCCTCCGGAATCGCGCCGTCGCGGAAACGCGCCTCGAACGCGGCCAGGGCGTCCTCGGCCGCCTTGGCCGAATGGAAACGGGTGATGATTTCCTGCGCCAGCATGACCTTGGCATCGCGCGGATTGCGGCCGCCGTCGATCTCCTGGCGCAGCGCGGCGATGTCTTCCAGCGAGCGGAACGACAGCAGTTCGAAGTAGCGCCACATCAACGTGTCGGAAATCGACATCAGCTTGCCGAACATCGAGTCGGGCGACTCCGAAATACCGATGTAGTTGCCCTTGGACTTGGACATCTTCTCGACGCCGTCGGTGCCGACCAGCAGCGGCATCGTCAGGATGCACTGCGGTTCCTGTCCATACTCCTTCTGCAACTCGCGGCCGACCAGCAGGTTGAACTTCTGATCGGTGCCCCCCAGCTCCAGATCGGACTTCAGCGCCACCGAGTCGTAACCCTGCATCAGCGGGTACAGGAATTCATGCACCGAGATCGGGATGCCGCCCTTGAAGCGCTTGGTGAAATCCTCGCGCTCCATCATGCGCGCCACGGTATAGCGCGACGCCAGCTGGATCATGCCGCGCGCGCCCAGCGGGTCACACCACTCGGAGTTGTAGCGGATCTCGGTGCGGGCGGGGTCCAGCACCAGGCTGGCCTGCGCATAGTAGGTCTTGGCATTGGCCTCGATCTGCTCGCGCGTCAGCGGCGGGCGGGTGCTGTTGCGGCCGCTGGGATCGCCGATCGTCGAGGTGAAGTCGCCGATCAGGAAGATGACCGTATGGCCCAGGTCCTGGAGCTGGCGCATCTTGTTGAGCACCACCGTGTGGCCCAGGTGGATGTCGGGCGCGGTCGGATCCAGCCCCAGCTTGATGCGCAGCGGCACGCCGGTGGCGCGGCTGCGGGCCAGCTTGCGGGCGAATTCGGACTCGACCAGCAGCTCATCGCATCCGCGCTTGGCAATACGCAGATCGGCTTCGACTTCGGGAGTGATGGGGGCTTCTGAGGGTGACATGTGGAGGGGGCCAGGACGGCTTCAGCCGATAAAAGGTGTAAAAAGTGACGAAAACTATCGAAAATTCTAGCCGAATCAGCTAGGATACCGCCCTAATCATACGCAACTGCCATATATACGCAGTTGCGCGTCCGGTTACCACCCGTTGTTCACAAGATGCGCCCCGCGCCAGCCCTTGCCCCGGAAAACGTGGCGCGCGGGGGCCGTTCGTGTCACGCACCCTGCGAGCTCATGCCACCTGAGAGGGTATCTTCACGATGAATCGTGGCCTCCACGACCTGGCGAGTAGCATCAAGCGCAAAGTTGCCGCCGTATTTGCGCCCGTCGAACCCAAGCAGCATCGCTCGGGACTTTTCCGCCGCACTCTCCTCGTCACCGCCATGGGTCTGTTTGCCGGCGCCGCCGCTTTGGGCATGGTGCAGCAACCCGACCGCAGCGAACTCCCCCCCACCCGCGTCATCCAGAGCATCCTGCCGCTCACCACCGAGCAGGTAGAAGTCAGCACGCCCAGCGCCGCGCCCTACATCAGCGAGACCCGCATCCGTCCGGGCGACACGCTGGCCGCCGTGCTGCAGCGCCTGGAACTGGATTCTCCGGGCCTGCAAGCCTTCCTGACCCACGACGCCAGCGCCCGCAGCATCTACAAGCTGTACCCGGGCCGCTCGGTGCAGGCCGCGACCGACGCCGAGGGCCAACTGATCTGGCTGCGCTACATCCACACGCCAGGTAACGAGGCCGAAGGCCAGGTCGTCACCCGCATGCTGCACGTCGCGCGCACCGACGATGGCTACAAGGCCGAGGAAATCACCGAGAACACCGACCGCCAGACGCGCGTCGCGGTCGGCACGATCCGTTCCTCGCTGTTTGGCGCCACCGATGCCGCCGGCATCCCCGACTCGGTCACCATGCAGATGGCCGACATCCTCAGCGCCAAGATCGACTTCCTGCGCGACCTGCGCCAGGGCGACCAGTTCCGCGTGGTCTACGAAGTGCGTTCGCACGACGGCCGCTACGCCGGCGCCGGCCGCGTGCTGGCGCTGGAATTCATCAACGGCGGCAAGACCTACTCCGCCGTCTGGTTCAGCCCCGACAACAAGACCGGCTCTTACTACGATTTCGATGGCACCAGCCTGCGCGGCGCCTTCCTGCGCACCGCCTTGAAGTTCAGCCGCATCAGCTCGACGTTCGGCATGCGCATGCATCCGATCCACAAGACCTGGACCGGCCACAAGGGCGTGGACTACGCCGCGCCCTCGGGCACGCCGATCCACACCACGGCCGACGGCACGGTGGAATTCGCCGGCTGGCAGAACGGCTATGGCAACGTCGTGATCATCAAGCACCACGGCAAGTACTCGACCCTGTATGCCCACCAGAGCCGCATCGCCGCGGGTATCACCAAGGGCGCCAAGGTCTCCCAGGGCCAGTTGATCGGCTACGTGGGCGCCACCGGCTGGGCGACCGGACCGCATCTGCACTACGAGTTCCGCGTCGACAATCAGCCCATCGACCCGCTGTCGGTGGACCTGCCCGTCGCCCGCACCCTGGAACCCGCGGAAGTCCGGGCCTTCAACCAGGCCGTCACGCCGTACAAGCAGCAGATCCAGTTGCTGACCCAATTCCAGCAGACCCTGCCCGACTCCCTGACCAACGTGGCCAGCCGCTAGGCGGGCCCGCATGACGCACCCGCAAGGCGGCCCGCGCATCTCGATGCCGGGCCGCTTTTTTTCAAGGCGGCCACAGCCATGACCTCATCCCAGCATTTCATCGGCCTCATGTCCGGCACCAGTGTGGACGGGGTGGACGGCGTCCTGGCGCGCCTGGCCCCCGGCCAGCCGCCACGGCTGCTGGCCAGCGCCAGCCTGCCCATGCCGGCCGCGTTGCGCGCAGAGTTCCTGGCGCTGAACCTGGCCGGCCAGGACGAACTGGCCCGGTCGGCCCAGGCCGCCAACGAACTGGCGCGCCTGTATGCCCGCGTGGTGGCCGACTTGCAGGCCGGCGCCGGCCTGCAAGT